>JAJFJE010000175.1 GCA_021774355.1 Alphaproteobacteria bacterium | reverse complement strand
TCTGGGCCATGGCCTCGATCAACAGCACCCCGGGCATCAGGGGATGGCCGGGGAAGTGGCCTTCGAAAATGGTTGCGCTCTCGGGCACGGTGGCGGCGCAGGTGACCGTGCCGGCGGCCACATCCATGGCGACGATCCGGTCGACCAGCTGGAAATAATCGAGCCTCATGGCGCGGCCCCGGCCCGGCCGGTCAGGCTTTGGCCAGGCGCAGGGCGTCGATCTTGGCGCAGAGATTGCCCATGACGAAATAGTCGTCGGTGGTGGCCCGGCCCTCGTTCACTTCCTTCATCCAGGCCTCGACCGGCATCTTGATGCCGAACTGCTTGTCGATGGCGAAGGTGACGTCCAGGAAGTCCAGGCTGTCGATCCCCAGATCGTCGATGGCATGGCTTTCCGGGGTGATCGAGGCGCGCTCGATATTGCAGGTCTCGGCGATGATACCGGCGACCGCGTCGAAGGTCTGAGGCATGGAGGTTCCGTCCGGGCGAGTATTCGTCAGGCGGCAAACTAAGGACTAGGCCGCGAGATTGCAACCGGCCCTGCAGGGCGCCGGTTCAGCCGGAGCGCGGCCGGCGCACCGGGATCGCCATGGGGTGACCGTCCGGCTTGGCCGTTATCGACGTGCGGCGCATCGACAGGGTAACGGCGCCGCCGCAATGGGGGCACGAGGCGTGCTTGCGGATGTCCGACAGGGGATAGTTTCCGCCCAGTTGGGCGATCAGGGCCTCGACGTCGAGATCGGCGCCGCGGCCGCAGGGACCGCAGTCCAGCCGGGCGGCATAGCCATGGGCAACCAGATGACCGAGGCTGTCGAGCCGAATGGTGGCAAGGGTCATGGCCGCGCTCTCGTCCCTGTGGCAATGTCGCCAAAGCTTAGGGCGCGCCCCCTGCCGAATCATTAACGCCTGTCAGAAGTCCTCCGATGTATGCCGCGATCAAGACCGCCGTGCTGAATTTCCTGCCCGGCACCCCCGATGCCGACCAGACCCTGCTCGGCGTGGTCGTCCTGGTCGTCGCCCTGGCCGTGGTCCGCCAGCCCCTGGGCAGCCTGGCCGGCATCGCCACCGTGATCCTGGTCGGCCTGCTCCAGGAGGTCGCCGATGTCGTCCTGCTGGGCCAGATGGCGAACAGCGCGGCCCATGATCTGGTGATGTTCACCATCGCGCCCCTGGTGCTGTTCGTCGCCGCCCGCTGCCGCCTGCTGCGGGTCTGAGCGCATGGCGTTCGAGCCCCTGCCCGAGATCCTGCTACTGCTGTTCGGGGCGGGCCTGGTCGCCGGTTGCATCGATGCCATTGCCGGCGGCGGCGGCCTGATCACTTTGCCCGTGCTCCTCGCCGCAGGCCTCAGCCCGGGCCAGGCCCTGGCCACCAACAAGCTCCAGGGCACGTTCGGCACCCTGGTGGCCGCGGCCACCTTCGTCCATGGCGGCGAGGTCGATCTGCGCCGCTTTTGGCCGGCCATCGCGGCCACCTTTGCCGGCGCCGTCGCCGGCACCGTCGGCGTGCGCCTGATCGATGCCGCCGCCCTGGCCGCCCTGATCCCGGCCCTGCTGATCATCGTCGCCCTCTATGTCCTGGTGTCGCCCCGCCTGGGCGAGGTCGAGGCCCAGGCGCGCCTGTCGGGCGCCCTGTTCGTCGGCCTGTGCCTGCCGCTGATCGGCGCCTATGACGGCTTTTTCGGCCCCGGCACCGGCTCGTTCCTGGCGCTCTCCTTCGTCGCCCTGCAGGGCCTGACCCTGCGCCGGGCGACGGCCCATGCCAAAGTCCTGAACTTCACCTCCAACATCGCCTCGCTGGCGGTCTTCGTCAGCGGCGGCCACGTCGTCTGGCTGGCCGGGGCGGCAATGGCCGCCGGGCAGCTGCTCGGTGCCGGCGTCGGCGCCCGCCTGGTCATCCGGGTAGGCGCCCGCCTGGTCCGGCCGGTCCTGGTCGCGGTCGCCCTGGCGCTGGCCGTGAAGCTGCTCGTCGAGCGGCTGTCGGCCTGAGCGCCGGCGGGCCGCCCGTCCCGTCCAGACAAGCTCCCGGCGCGGCGCCGGGACGACGAAATTTCACGCAGTCCTGGCGCCGTCGGCCAGCGCCTTGACCGCCTGGTAGTCGACCTTGCCCGAGCCGAGCAGGGGCAGCTCGGCGACCGTGACGATGCTGCGCGGCAGCATCAGCTCGGTCAGGCCGCGCCCCTGCAGATGGACACCCAGGGCGTGGCGCTCGGCGCCGGCCTGGGTGGTCACCAGGACCACCCGCTCACCCTTGACCGGATCGGGCTGGCTGACCGCCGCGTGCTGCGCCTCGGGCCAGACCAGGCTGGCCTCGTGCTCGACCCCGCCCAGGCTGACCATCTCGCCCGCGATCTTGGCAAAGCGCCGGGCCCGGCCCAGGATGGTGACGTAACCATAGGCATCCAGGGCGACGATATCGCCGGTGTCGTACCAGCCACCGGGCGGCGGCTCGAGGACCGCCGGACGCTCCGGGCGGTAATAGCCGAGCATGACATTGGGGCCCTGCACCACCAGCCGGCCGCCCTGGGCAATGCCCTCGACCGGCTCCAGCCGATAGCGGACCGCCGGCAGCAGCCGCCCGACCGAGCCCGGCTTGTTCTGCATCGCCGTATTGACCGCAATCACCGGCGCGCATTCGGTAACACCGTAACCTTCCAGGATACGGGTTCCGAACTTTTCGCCATAGACCCGGCGGGTCTCGTCCTTGACCCGCTCGGCGCCGGCGAAGATGTAGCGCAGGGCGTAGAAGTCGTAGGGATGGGCGGCCCGGGCATAGCCGTTGAGGAAGGTGTCGGTGCCGAACATGATGGTGGCGCCGGTCTCGTAGACCAGTTCCGGGATCGCCCGGTAATGCAGCGGCGAGGGATAGAGGAAGGTCTTGACCCCGGCCAGCACCGGCAGGATCAGGCCGCCCAGCAGGCCGAAGCTGTGGAACACCGGCAGGGCGTTGAACAGCAGGTCGCGGGGGGTGAAGTCGACCCGGGCGCCGACCTGCAGGCGGTTGGCATTGAGGTTCTGGTGGCTCAGCACCACGCCCTTGGGCGTGCCCTCCGAGCCCGAGGTGAACAGGATGGTGGCGGGATCGTCGGCCGTGGCCGGGGGCATGGGCAGCAGGCGCCGGGGCAGGCGCGAGGCCACCAGGGCAACCAGCTTGTCCCGGGTGGTCAGGGCGGCCCGGACGTCCTCCAGATAGACCAGGGTGGCGACCGCGCCGATCGCCTCGATCGCCTCGTCCAGCTTGGCGGCGGCGACGAAGCGCCGCGAGGTCAGCACGGTCTTCAGGGCGGCGGTGCGGCAGGCCGCGGCCATGGTCGAAGGTCCGGCCGAGAAATTCAGCATCGCCGGCACCCGGCCCTGGCTCAGCAGGGCGAAATAGGTAACGGCACAGCCATTGGCGTTGGGCAGCAGCACGCCGACCGCTTCGCCGGGAGCGGTGGTCCGGGCGACCGCCCGGCCCAGGGCCAGGGCGCCCATGACCAGGCGGTTGAAGCTCAGGGGCTTGCGTTCCTGGTCCTCGAGAATGGCGCTGCGGCCGCCATGGACGGCCCGGGCATCGAGCAGCGCCTGCCACAGGGTGCGGCGCCAGTCATTGGTCTCGAACATCATCTCGGTCATGATGTCGAGCATCTGCGCCCCGACCACCCGCCGCCGCTCGCGGCCGCCCAGTTCCGGCGCCACGTGGAATTGTCGGGGTTCCAGGATGTCGATGGTGATCTTGGGAAACAGCCGCCAGCGCACGACGTGAGACAGCTTGGAGAACAGGGAATATTGGGCGCCCTCGATGCGCACCGGCAGGATCACGGCGCCGGCCCGGTCGGCCACCAGGCCCGGCCCCTCATAGATCTTCATCAGGCCGCCGGTGATGCTCTGGCGCCCTTCGGGGAAGATGATCAGCGGCATGCCGTTGGCCACCGCCTCGATCAGGGCCTTGACCGCCAGCGGCTTGGAGGTGTCGACCGGCAGCACCCGGATCAGCTTGGAGAACCACCGCACATACCACAGGCGGGCGGCCTCGGCATCGGCGGCGAAGCGCGGCTCGCCGGGCAGGAAGGCAGCCAGCAGGGGCGCGTCCAGGCCGGAAATATGGTTCGCCACGACGACCACCCGGCCGCCGGCCTTGGCCATGTTGTCGAGGCCCCGGACGTCGACCCGGTAGAGCAGACGGAACACCCGGGCCGCCAGGCGCTTGATCAGCGGCGGCGGCAGCAGGAACAGGCTCAACCCGGCGGCGACCAGCCCGCCCAGGGCATTCCACAGGAACAGCCCGGCCAGGGACAGGCCCAAGGCGCGGGCCAGGACGCCGATCACCAGGGCGCCGACGATCCCCAATGCGGCCACGCAGGCCGCCGCCGCATGGCGCTGGCCGCCGCCGGCCTGCGCCGGCGCCCCGACCAGCCCCAGCAGCGGGGTGGCGAACAGGCCCAGGGCGACCGCCGACAGCAGGCTATCGATCAGCAGCCGCCAGGCCGCGGCCGTGCCGAGCAGCGCCGACAAGGACAGGGGCTGCACGGCGGCCGGCGGCAGGGCGCCGGCGACGGCGGCGAGGTCGAGCCCGATCAGGGCCATGGCCAGGGCCGCCGTGGGCGCCCAGACCGGGCTGAGCTGGTCCTTGACCAGGCGCAGCGCCGCCGCCGCCCCCAGCCCGGCGCCGAGGCACAGCGTGGCGATGAAGGCGAGGGCGGCGAGGTGGTCGCCGCCAAGGGCCTGGCGGGCCAGTTGCGGCGTCCAGGCCACCAGGACGGCCATGGCCAGGCCGCACCAGCCCAGCGCCAGAATGGTCGCCCAGACACCGCCATCCTCGGCCACCCGGTTGACCAGGACGAAGGGATGCCAGGGCGCGGCCGGCGCGGCCGGCGCGGCCGGGCTGGGCGGCGGCGCGCTCCGGTGCAGCAGCAGCCAGGCCGCCAGCGCCGGAACCACCAGGGTTGCCCCCAGGATCGCACTCCCGCCGGGCAGGGCGAGGCGCAGTTGCGGCGCCGCCGCGCCGAGCCCGAGGGCGACAAAGCAGCTCGCCACCAGAAGGGCGAGCGGCGCCAGGCGGCGGGCGGGCGGCGTCAGATCGGCCAGCAGGACCAGGGCGGCA
>JAJFJE010000174.1 GCA_021774355.1 Alphaproteobacteria bacterium | reverse complement strand
ATTCCGGGCTTTCACCACCTGACCTGCGGCCGCTTCAGGGCCATTTTTCTGGTCGGCCGCGATCCCACCGATGTCGTGGCGTTGCTTTTCAGCCGGGCACCCCACGATCATATGCTCGACCGGCTGGGCGAACTCCTGATGCGCCCCGCGCCACTGCCAGCCGCCAAGCAGGAGGATGCGCCATGATCCGACATTGGACCGTCTTCGCCATCGGCCTGGTGGCGATCCTTGCCGGCTTCGCCTATGCGCGCTGGTGCGGCGTGGCGAGCGACGCGCCGCGCGGCGGCGTCATTGCCGTCGCCCTGACCTTCCTCATGCTGTTTCTCGATCACCCCACCGCGCAACGGCTGCTCCAGGCCAAGTCCTCGTCGAACCCGCCCGCCGACTGCACCGCGGTCCACAATGCCCTGGCGGCCCTGCTGGACCAGCAGCACAAGGCGAAATGGCCGCTGGCCGCGACCAGCGTCCTCGGCACCCTGGTCGCGGGCTTCGGCGATATCGCCGCCCGGCTGCTGGGCGCGCCCTAGGCAGGTCGCCCGCACCCGTCGTCACCGCCGCGATTGCCGGCGCCGCGGCGCGATGGCGACGCGACGGCGTTGACAGAGCGCAACCGCGTCTATTTACTCTCCCGCTTTCCAGGACCGGGATGGCCCCGGTGCCCATAAGCGGCACGGCACGGCCATCCTTCCGCGGGGGATATTATCGTGACGACGACTGCCCTGTTGCCGACCTATGCGCGGGCCGATCTCGCTTTCGAGAGCGGCGACGGTGCCTGGCTGGTGGCGACGGACGGCCGCCGCTATCTCGACTTTGTCTCGGGCATCGCGGTGTGCGCGCTTGGCCATGCCCATCCCCATCTGGTCGCGGCCCTGGTCGCGCAGGCGGGCAAGGTCTGGCACACCTCGAACATGTTCCGCATCCCGGGCCAGGAACGCCTGGCCCAGCGGCTGGTCGACAACAGCTTCGCGGACCATGTCTTCTTCGCCAATTCCGGCGCCGAAGCGGTCGAGGCGGCGATCAAGACCGCCCGCAAATATCATTACGCCAGCGGCAATCCCCAGCGCTGGCGCATCATCACCTTCGAGGGCGCCTTCCACGGGCGCACCCTGGCGACCATTGCCGCGGGTGGCCAGGCCAAGCATCTGGAGGGCTTCGGCCCGCCGGTGCCGGGCTTCGACCAGGTCCCGTTCGGTGACCACGAGGCGCTGAAGGCGGCCATCGGCGACGAGACCGCGGCCATCATGATCGAGCCGGTGCAGGGCGAAGGCGGCTTGCGCCCGGTGCCGGAACGCTGCCTCGTCGGGCTGCGCCAGCTCTGTGACGAACGCGGCATCCTGCTGATCTATGACGAAGTCCAGACCGGCATGGGCCGCACCGGCAAGCTGTTCGCCCATGAATGGGCCGGACCCCAGGCGACCCCCGACATCATGTCAACCGCCAAGGCGATCGGCGGCGGCTTCCCGCTGGGCGCCTGCTTCGTCACCGCGCGGGCGGGCGTGGGCATGGTCGCCGGCAGCCACGGCTCGACCTATGGCGGCAACCCCCTGGCCATGGCGGTGGGCAATGCCGTCCTCGACGTGATGCTGGAACCCGGCTTTTTCGACCGGGTCAACGACGTCGCCAACAAGCTCGCCCAGGGCCTCGCCATGATCGCCGACCAGCACCCCGACCTGGTCGAGGGGCTGCGCGGCAAGGGCCTGATGCAGGGCCTGAAACTCAAGGGCATCGAGGCACGCACGGTGATCGGCCAGCTGCGCGAGCGCGGCTTGCTGGCGGCCGTCGCGGGCGACAATGTGTTGCGCCTGTTGCCGCCGCTCATCATCGGCGAAGACGACCTGCGCCACGGCCTCGAACTCATCGACCGGACCTTTGCCGAACTGGCCAGGACCGGGTTGCAGGCAGCATCATGACCGGTCCCCGGCACTTCCTCGATCTCGACCTCCTGGACAGGCTTACCCTGCGGGGCATTCTCGACCGTGCGCGCGATCTCAAGACCGCCCGTGCCGGCCTGCCCAAGGGTGTGCGCGACCGCGGCAAGCCGCTCTCGGGCCGCATCCTCGCCATGCTGTTCGAGAAGCCGTCGACCCGCACCCGTGTTTCGTTCGACGTCGCCATGCGCCAGCTCGGCGGCGAGACCCTGCTGCTGCTCGGCACCGAACTGCAGCTGAAGCGCGAGGAGACCATCGCCGATACCGCCCGGGTCCTGTCGCGTTACGTCGACGCCATTATGCTGCGCACCTCGGCGCACAGCAACCTGACCGAGATGGCCGAGGCGGCGACCGTGCCGGTGATCAACGGCCTGACCCAGTGGAGCCATCCCTGCCAGATCATGGCCGACGTCATGACCTATGAGGAGCATCGGGGCGACATCAAAGGTCACACCGTGGCCTGGCTGGGCGACGGCAACAATGTCGCGCGCAGCTGGATCCATGCCGCAGCCCGTTTCGATTTCACCCTGCGCCTGGCCTGCCCCAAGGCGCTGATGCCGCCGCCGGCCATTCTCGACTGGGCGCGCGACAACGGCGCCCGGCTGGAACTGACCGACGATCCGGATGCCGCGGCCGACGGCGTCGACGCCCTGGTGACCGACACCTGGGTCTCGATGGGCGACATCGAGTCGGAATGGCGGCATAACCTGCTCGCGCCCTACCGGGTCGACGGGCGCCGCATGGCCCTGGCCAAGCCGACCGCCCTGTTCCTGCACTGCCTGCCTGCGCACCGCGGCGACGAGGTAACGTCAGAGGTTATCGACGGGCCGCAATCGGTGGTCTGGGACGAGGCGGAGAATCGCCTGCATGCACAGAAGGGCATCCTGAGCTGGTGCCTGGCCGCGCAATGAGCGGCGCCGGCGCAGGGCAGGACCTGGTCCTGCCCTTCCAGGTCGACGGGCTCGATATCCGCGGCCGGGTGGTTCACCTGGGCGCGGTCCTCGACACCATCCTGGCGCGCCACGACTATCCGGACGCGGTTTCGAGCGCGCTGGCGGAACTGATCCTGATCGCCATCCTGCTGGGCAATTCGGTCAAGTTCGACGGCACTTTCACGGTCCAGACCAAATCCGATGGCGCCATCCCGATGGTCGTCGCCGACTTCGTCACGGCCGGCGCGGTGCGCGGCTATGCCCGCTTCGACGGCGACAAGCTGGCCGCCCTGGGTCCGGGGCCCCATCCGGTCGCGACACTGTTCGGCACCGGCTACCTGGCCCTGACCATCGACCAGGGGCCGGATATCGAGCGCTACCAGGGCATCGTCGCGCTCGAGGGCGATACCCTGGCCGATTGCGCCGAGACCTATTTCCGCAATTCCGAGCAGATCCCCACCCTGGTCCGGCTCGCCGCCCGGCGCGCGCCCTTCGGCGGCCCGTGGCGTGCCGGTGGCCTGATGGTCCAGCATCTGCCAGGCGGCGGCCTGGGGCCGCGCCTGACCGACGGCCACCTGCCGGATGCGGTCGACGACGACCATTGGACGACCGCCCGCCTGAAGGCCGAGACCGTCAC
>JAJFJE010000173.1 GCA_021774355.1 Alphaproteobacteria bacterium | reverse complement strand
GCCGCCGCCGCGGCGCGAGCCGCTCTATGACGAGATCGCCGACTTCCTCGACGCGATCCGCGAGGACCGCGCGCCGCGGGTGACGCCGGAAAGCGTGCTTGCCACCCTCGCCGTTACCGATCGCCTGCGCGCGGCCAAATTCGCCATGCCCCGGTCCGCCATGCCCCCGTCGTGACCGGGTGGGCGGCCGGTCAGTCGTCGGCGTAAGGGTTGTCGGATTTTCGGAGCAGCAGCCGGACGGGGACGCCGGCCAGGTCGAACGCCTCGCGCAGGCTGTTCGCCAGATAGCGCAGATAGGATTCGGGCAGTGCCCCGGGACGGTTCATGAACAGGGCGAAAGTCGGCGGCCGGCTCTTGACCTGGGTCACGTAGCGCGGCCGCAGCCGGCGCCCCTCGACGGCCGGTGCGGGATGGCGTTCGATGGCCTCGGCCAGCCAGCGGTTGAGCGGTGCCGTCGGAACCCGCCTGTTCCACTTGGCCAGCACCGCGCCAAGCGTCGGCATCAGGCCGTCCAGGCCGCGCCCGGTACGCGCCGACAGGGTGATCACCGGCACGCCCTTGACCTGGGGCAGCGAGGTTTCGAGGCGGTCCTTGACCGCCTGCAGGACCGCCGCCCGATCCTCCACCGCATCCCATTTGTTGAGGGCGACGACCAGGGCCCGTCCCTCCCCCACCGTCTTGTCGGCAATGATCAGATCCTGGCGATCAAGACCGACCGTGCCGTCGATCAGCAGCACCACCGCTTCGGCAAAGCGCACCGCCCGCAGCGTGTCGGCCGCCGATAGCTTTTCCAGCTTGCTCTCGACCCGTGCCTTGCGCCGCAGCCCGGCCGTGTCCCACAGCTTGACGGGACGGCCGTCCCACAGCCAGGGCACCGCGATCGAATCCCGGGTCAGGCCGGCTTCCGGCCCGGTGATCAGGCGCTCGTCCCCGACCAGCCGGTTGATCAGCGACGATTTCCCCACATTGGGCCGCCCGATCACGGCAATGCGCAAGGGCCGGTGGGGATCGACCACCTCCGGCGCCTCGGGATCGAACGGCACTTCCGCCTCGTCCGGCACATCCTCACCGGCTGCCGCGTCGGGCACCAGCCGGTCGAGATGGGGCACCAGGGCATCGTGCAGATCGCCCAGCCCCTCGCCATGTTCCGCCGACAGCGGGATCGGCTCGCCCAGCCCCAGCGCGAAGGCCTCCATCACCGCGATCTTGGCATCGCGGCTTTCCGCCTTGTTGGCGGCCAGGATCACCGGCCGGTCGGTGCGCCGCAGGATCTGCGCGAAGACCTCGTCGACCGGGGTGATGCCGGCCCGGGCATCGACCAGGAACAGGATGACGTCGGCATCGGCAATGGCCCGTTCGGTCTGGCGGCGCATCCGCCCTTCCAGCGAGTCGTCGGTCGCCGTCTCCAGCCCCGCGGTATCGAACACGACAAAGGCCAGGCCAGCCAGCCGGGCCTCGCCCTCGCGGCGGTCCCGTGTAACGCCTGGAGTGTCATCGACGATCGCCAGCTTGCGCCCCACCAGGCGGTTGAACAGGGTGGACTTGCCGACATTGGGGCGGCCGACGATGGCCACCCGCGGCAGGCGGACGGGTGCTGACATGACGTGATCCAAACCGGATGACGGGCCGCCAGGCGGCCCGTCGTTCAACGCAGGGCCGCCAGCGTGCCGCTGGACAGCAGGACATAAACGGTGGCATCGGCCACGATCGGCGCCGAGGCCGCGCCGCCCGGCAGGGTGATGTTGCCGAGCGTATCGCCGGTATAGGGCGAGACCGCGGTCATCAGGCCGGTGTTGGAGGACAGCAGCAACCGGTCGCCCGCCAGCACCGGGCCGTACCAGACAATGGTGCCGCTGCGCCCCTCGGGGTCGGTATAACGCGGCAGCTGGGCGGTCCAGCGCACCCGCCCCTCGTTACGGGTCAGGCAGATCAGCAGATTGTCGTCCGACAGCACATAGATGACGTCGCCGCCGACCCAGGGGGTGTTGCTCGACCCGATGGAGCGGTCCCACAGGCGCAATCCGGTGCGCAGCTCGATGCCGACCGTCCGCCCGCCATGGCTGGTCGCGAACACGGCCCCCCGGTCGAGCACCACCTGGCCCCGGATGTCATTGAGCGAATCGAGCGGCGTGGTCACGCCGCCGCGGGTCAAGGTATCCGACCAGACCACCCGGCCGTTCTCGACCCGCAGGGCGAACAATTCGCCCGACGAGAACGGCACCACCACCGCCTCGCCGGCGACCGCCGGGCTGGCGGCGCCCAGGAAGCCCGCGCTCTCGGCGATACCGACATGATTCCACAGAACCTCGCCGTCGGTGGTCGACAGGGCGTAGAGCTGGTTGTCCTGGGTGGTTGCGAAGACCCGGCCGCCATTGACGGTCGGCGCCGCGCGGAACGGAATACCGACCTGCTTGCGCCATTTCTCGCTGCCGTCGGCGGCGCTGAGGGCGATCACCTCGCCGTAACCGGTCGCGGCATAGACGACGTCGCTGTCATAGGCGAGGCCGCCCAGGAAGCCGATCGGCGAATCCTCGTCCTTCGGGGTCAGGTTGACCGACCAGCGCGGCTTGCCGTCGGCCACGGCAAAGCCACGCACCGTGGCCTGGGTATCCATCACGTAAATGCCGCCATTGGCGATCACCGGGGTGGTGACCAACCGCGACGAACTGGACGAACCGGCGCCGACATCGCGGGTCCAGGCCAGTTTCAGGGCCGGCCCGACTTCCAGGTGATACATCGCATGGGCCGGATAGCCGCCGGGCTGCGGCCAATCGGTATTGCGGTAAACCGGCGGCAGGGCGACCGGAATGTTGGCTATGGCGCTGTCCGGCTGGACGCTGGTGACATCCAGGGTCAACACCGAGATGCGCTCGCCTTCCGGCAGGTCCGCGCTCTTTTTTCCCGAAAAGGGGTTGAGGCTCTCCGCCGTCGAGCATGCCCCGAGCAAGGCAGCCAGTGACAAGGCGGCAACGGCCTGCGCCAGGCGCGGCCGAGAACGGGATGGGATCATGGCTGCGGCTGCTCGTTCATCTGGGGCGAGGGAGCGGGCGCCTCGAGAGGGCCGCCCAAGGTGGTCAAAAGCTGGCCGGCACGGTCACGTAGCGGCCCCGGTGCTGAACTATTGTCCTGCAGGGCGGCAAACTGGCGGCGGGCATCGTCGGTCCGGCCCGCCTTGAGGGCCGCCAGCGCCCGCAATTCGTCGGCGAAGGGGCCCCAGGGGCCGTCCGTGGGCAGCGCCCCGAGGCGGCGCGCGAGGTCGTCCGCGGGGGCCTCGTCGAACAGGGTCTGCACGGCCAGCAGGGCGGCGATGGTGGCCAGGGTCGCATCGCCGTCGGCGGCAACCGCATCATAGTCGGCAATCGCGCCGTCGCGGTCCCCGGCGGCCCGCTTGGCCGCCGCCGCATCGAGCCGGGCGAGCGCGCCATAGCCGCCGCCCGCGCTCTCCGCCAGGGCCTGGAACGCCTTGGCCGCAGCCGCGGAATCGCCGCGGGCGGCCTGGGTCATCGCGGCCGACAAGGCCTCGGCATGGCTTGCCCGGTTGCCCGACTGCCATTTCTGCCAGCCGAAATAGCCGGCGACACCGGCCGCGACAATCACGGCCAGCGTAACAATGACGGCGCCATAGCGGCGCCACACCGACAGAAACCGATCGCGTCGGAGATCTTCCTCGATCTCCTGGAAAATATCGGCCACGGCTACCCCATTTTCACATCGCGGAAACGGCCCCGCACCTTAGCCAAAGGCATGGGCCTTGGCAAACCAATGGCGGCCGCGCCCGTACCCTAATCCTTATTGGCGCCCTTTAAGGCGTAGGTGTGTTCGGGCGCCGGAAACCGACGCGCCCGGACGTCTGCCGCATAGGCCGCGGCAGCCGCCCCGATCAGCGGCCCCAGCTCGGCGTAACGGCGCACGAAACGCGGGCTGCGCGCCGACATGCCGAGCATGTCGTCGATCACCAGGACCTGGCCGTCGCAGGCCGCCGAGGCGCCAATTCCGATCACCGGCACCGGCACGCTG
>JAJFJE010000172.1 GCA_021774355.1 Alphaproteobacteria bacterium | reverse complement strand
TTTACCTTGCCATCGGCCGGCTGCGGGCGGCCAAGCCGGTGGTTGCCACGATCGGCAGCCTGGGCACCTCGGCCGCCTATCTGGCGGCCATCGGCGCCGACCATGTGCTGGCCCGGGAAACGTCGCTGACCGGCTCGATCGGCGTGCTGCTCCAGGCGCCCGAATTCAGCGCTCTCCTGGCCACTCTGGGGATCAAGGTCAACGAGATCAAATCGGCGCCCCTGAAGGCCACGCCGTCGCCTTTCGAAGCCCTCAGCCCGGACAAGAAGGCCGCCCTGCAGGCGGTGATCGACGACAGCTTCGACTGGTTCAAGACCCTGGTCAGCGCGCGCCGCAAGCTGGCCGGAGCGGCACTGGACAAGGTCACCGACGGCCGTGTCTTCACCGGCCGCCAGGCCGTCGCCCTTGGCCTGATCGACGGCCTGGGCGGGGTCGCCGAGGCCCGTGCCTGGCTGAGCGCCGAGCGGGGCGTTCCCGGCGCCCTGCCGACGACCAAGGTCGAGCCGGACACCGATTTCGGCCTGGATGCCCTGCTGAGCGGAAAATCCCTTGTGCCAAAATGGCTTACCCTTGACGGGCTGGTGGCCGTTTGGCACCCTCGGATGAATTGAGGGGCAAGGGGCAATGATCAAATCCGAACTGATCCTGCGGCTGGCTGCCAGCAATCCCCATCTCTATCAACGGGATGTGGAGCGTATCGTATCCACCATCTTCCAGGAGATCGCCGATGCGCTGGCGCGCGGCGACCGGGTGGAACTGCGCGGCTTCGGCGCCTTTTCGGTCAAGCACCGGCCCTCCCGGGTGGGGCGAAACCCCCGCACCGGCGAGGCGGTCGACGTGGCCGAGAAATCCGTGCCGTTCTTCAAGACCGGCAAGGAATTGCGGGAAAAGCTGAACGCTGGTTCGTGAAAGGGCGGCGATGCGGCTGAAAACCCTGTTCATCACCCTGCCGGTGGCGCTGGTCCTGGTGCTGCTGGCCATTGCCAACCGGCAGATCGTCACCCTGTCCCTCGACCCCCTGTCGAGCGAGCCCCAACTGGCGCTGCGCCTGCCCCTGTTCCTGGCCCTGTTCGCCAGCCTGCTGGTCGGCTTGCTGGTCGGCGGCGCGGTCGCCTGGACTTCAGGCTTCCACCGGCGCCGGGTGCTGATCCGCGACAAGCGCGACCTTGCCCGCTCGCTGCAGCAGGCCCAGAAAACCCCAGACCCGGCCAATCTTCCCGCCCTGCGCTGAGCGGGTCGGCGGCGCGCCGCGGCGCTGGCCTGCCCCCTCTACGCCACGCGGCCCATGCGCTATAACCGGCCGATGACGATTTCCGCCAAGATCTGCGGCCTGAAGACACCGGAAGCGGTGGACGCCGCCGTCGCCGGGGGCGCCAGCCATGTCGGCTTCGTGTTCTACCCGCCCTCGCCCCGCGCCATCACGCCGGCTGCGGCAGGCCGCCTGATTGCCCGCCTGCCACCCCGGGTCATCCCGGTCGCGCTGGTGGTCGATGCCGACGACGCGGCGATCGACGCGATCCTGGCGGCGGCGCCCGTCCGCATGCTCCAGGCCCATGGCCGGGAGAGCGCCGAACGGGTGGCCGCGCTGAAGGCCCGCTTCGGGCTGCCGGTCATGAAGGCCGTCGGCATCGCCGGACCGGCGGATATTGCCCGGGCGCAGGCCTTCCAGGCCGTCGCGGACCTGTTGCTCCTGGACGCCAAACCGCCTAAGAAAGGCCTTCCCGGCGGCAACGGCCTGGCCTTCGACTGGCGGCTACTCGCCGCCGAGACCTGGACACGGCCGTGGTTCCTGGCTGGCGGCCTCACCCCCGACAATGTTGCCGAGGCGGTGCGGACCGCCCGGGCATCGGCGGTCGATGTGTCGAGCGGCGTCGAACGGGCGCCGGGCGACAAGGACGTCGCCCTGATCGCCAAGTTTCTGGCGGCCCTGCGGCCGCTCTGAGGTGCACGAGATGGTCCAAGCGGCGCCAGCGCCCAATTCCTACCGCGCCATGCCCGACGCCCGGGGGCATTTCGGCCTTTATGGCGGCCGCTTCGTCGCCGAAACCCTGATGCCCCTGATCCTCGACCTGGAACAGGCCTATCGGGATGCCCGCCAGGACCCCAGTTTCCAGGCCGAACTGGATTATTTCCTGGCCCATTATGTCGGCCGGCCGAGCCCGCTCTACTTCGCGGAACGCCTGACCGCCCATTGCGGCGGCGCCAAGGTCTATTTCAAGCGCGACGAGTTGAATCACACCGGCGCGCACAAGATCAACAATTGCATGGGCCAGATCCTGCTGGCCCGGCGCATGGGCAAGCGGCGCATCATCGCCGAGACCGGGGCCGGCCAGCACGGCGTGGCGACCGCCACCGTGGCCGCCCGCTTCGGCCTGCCCTGCACCATCTATATGGGCGCGACCGACATCGAGCGGCAGGCCCCGAACGTCTTCCGGATGAAGCTGCTGGGCGCCGAGGTGGTGCCCGTAACCTCGGGTTCGCGCACCCTCAAGGACGCCATGAACGAGGCCCTGCGCGACTGGGTCACCCGGGTCGACGAGACCTTCTACATCATCGGGACCGTGGCCGGGCCCCATCCCTATCCGGCCATGGTCCGCGACTTCCAGGCGGTGATCGGCACCGAGGCCCGGGCCCAGATGCTGGAGGCCGAAGGCCGCCTGCCCGACAGCCTGGTCGCCTGCATCGGCGGCGGCAGCAACGCCATGGGCCTGTTCTATCCCTTTCTCGACGACCCCGGCATCGCCATTCACGGCGTCGAGGCCGCCGGCCACGGCATCGAGACCGGCGCCCATGCCGCCTCGCTTGCCGCCGGGCGGCCCGGGGTGCTCCATGGCAACCGCACCTACCTGCTGCAGGACGCCGACGGCCAGATCCTCGAAGCCCATTCCATCTCGGCCGGGCTCGACTATCCGGGGATCGGCCCGGAACATGCCTGGCTGCACGATGTCGGGCGGGTGCACTATCACAGCGTCACCGACGACGAGGCCCTGGCGGCGTTCCGCCTGTGCGCCGAAATCGAAGGCATCATCCCGGCGCTGGAGCCGTCCCATGCCCTTGCCCAGGTGCTGAAAATGGCCCCCGCTCTGCCCAGCGACCATTTGTTGCTGATGAATCTGTGCGGCCGCGGCGACAAGGACATTTTCACCGTCGCCAAGGCCCTGGGAGTGAGCCTGTGAGCAAGCTGCGGATCGACGCCCGTTTTGCCGCCCTGAAGGCCGCGGGCCGGCCGGGCCTGATCACCTTCGTCATGGCCGGCGATCCCGACGGCGACAGTTTCGAAGCGATTCTCGCGGCGCTGCCCGGGGCCGGCGCCGACCTGATCGAAATCGGCATGCCCTTCACCGACCCGATGGCCGATGGCCCGGCGATCCAGGCCGGCGGCCTGCGGGCCCTGGCGGGCGGCCAGACCATGGTCAAGACCCTGGCCCAGGTGGACCGGTTCCGCGCCCGGGACCAGGCCACCCCGATCATCCTGATGGGCTACTACAATCCGATCTACGCCTATGGCGTGGAACGCTTCCTGGCCGATGCCAAGGGCGCCGGCGTGGACGGCCTGATCATCGTCGACCTGCCGCCCGAAGAGGATGACGAACTGTGCCTGCCGGCGATCGCCGCCGACCTGGCCTTCGTTCGCCTGGCCACCCCGACCACCGACGACCGCCGCTTGCCGACGGTCCTGACCAATACCGGCGGCTTCGTGTACTATGTCTCGATCACCGGCATCACCGGCGCGGCCAGTCCCCAGGCGGCGGATGTCGCCGCCGCCGTCGGCCGCCTGAAGCGCCACACCGACCTGCCCGTAGCGGTCGGCTTCGGCATCCGCACCGCCGAACAGGCGGCCGCCATCGCTGCCACCGCCGATGCCGCCGTGGTCGGCAGCGCCGTGGTGTCGCTGATCGCCGAGGCGGCCGCCGACGGCCTGCGCGGCAAGGTTCTGGCCGAGCGGATCGCCGGTTTCATCGCGACGCTGGCCGCCGGTGTGCGCGCCGTCGCACGTGCTGCGTAACGGCACCATCGGAGAAGTTTTATGGCCAATTGGCTGAATGATGTGGTCCGCCCCAAGATCCGCGCAGCCCTGCGCCGGGAGACGCCGGATCATCTGTGGAAGAAATGCCCGGCCTGCGGGCAGATGGTGTTTCACCGCGAACTGGCCGACAATCTCCATGTCTGCACCCATTGCGGCCACCACATGCGGATCGGCCCCGAGGCCCGCTTCGACCTCCTGCTCGAGCCTGGCTATACCCTGGTCGACCCGCCCGAGGTCCAGGCCGACCCGCTGAAATTCCGGGACGAGCGGCGTTATACCGACCGGCTGAAATCGGCCCGCACCAAGACCGGTCAAAGCGATGCCGTCGCGGTCGCCTATGGCACCATGGACGGCCTGGGCGTGGTCATCGCGGTCCAGAACTTCGCCTTCATGGGCGGCTCCATGGGGCTGGCCGCCGGCGAGGCCCTGGTCAACGCCGCGACCAAGGCGGTCGACCATGGCGTGCCCCTGATTGCCGTGACCGCCGCCGGCGGCGCCCGCATGCAGGAGGGCATCCTGTCGCTGATGCAGATGCCGCGCACCACCGTGGCGGTCGAGATGCTGCGCGATGCCGGCCTGCCCTATATTGTGGTGCTGACCGACCCGACCACCGGCGGCGTCACCGCCTCGTTCGCCATGCTGGGCGATATCCAGATCGCCGAGCCGGGCGCTTTGATCGGCTTTGCCGGCCCCCGGGTGATCGAGCAGACGATCCGCGAACGCCTGCCCGAAGGCTTCCAGCGCGCCGAATATCTGCTGGCCCACGGCATGATCGATGCCGTGGTGCCACGCAAGGCGATGAAGGCCACCCTGGTCCGGATGATTTCCCTGCTGACCAACCGCCGGGCGACCCCGGCCGCCCTTGCGGCGCCCGGTCCCGCAGCGGCCAACGGCAGTACGCCGCCCGCCCGATGACCGACCCCGGCGGGGGCATCGCGCGCAGCGACCGGCTCCTTGAACGCCTGTCCCGCCTGCATCCCAAGCGCATCGACCTGTCGCTGGGGCGGATGGAGCGCCTGCTCGCCCGGCTGGACCATCCCGAACGGCGCCTGCCGCCGGTGGTCCATGTCGCCGGCACCAACGGCAAGGGTTCGGTGATTGCCGATCTCAGGGCCATCGCCGAGGCCGCCGGGAGCCGTGTTCACGTCTATACCTCGCCCCATCTGGTGCGCTTCCACGAACGCATCAGGCTGGCCGGCCGTGTGATCGACGAGGCCGACCTGGCCGACCTGCTGGACGCCTGCGCCCAGGCCAATGGCGACCATCCCATCACCTTCTTCGAGATCACCACGGCGGCCGCCTTCCTGGCCTTCGCGCGGACCCCCGCCGACCTCCTGCTGCTCGAAGTCGGCCTGGGCGGGCGGCTCGACGCCACCAATGTGGTTATCCGGCCGGCGGCCTGCGTGATCACCCCTGTCGATCTCGACCATGGCGAGTTTCTGGGCACCACCATCGCCGCCGTCGCCGCCGAAAAGGCCGGCATCCTGAAGCCCGACGTCCCCGCGGTGAGTGCCGCCCAGGCGCCAGCGGCCGCGGCCGTGATCGCCGCCCGGGCCGCCGAACTCGACGCCCCCCTGCTGGTCGCCGGCCGGGACTTCGCCGCGGTGCCAAGCGCCGGCGGGTTCCGCTTCGACGGCTTCGGCGAGGCTTTCGACCTGCCGCTCCCGGCCTTGGCCGGCCGCCACCAGATCGACAATGCCGGCCTTGCCGTGGCCGTGGCCCGCCTGCTGGACCTGCCGGCGGCGGCCCTGGCCCCGGGCCTGCGCGCCGCCGTCTGGCCGGGCCGGCTGCAACGCCTCGGCCATGGGCCGGCGGTCGACCTGGCCGCCGCCGCCGGGGCCGAGCTGTGGCTTGACGGCGGCCATAATCCGCACGCCGCCGCCGCCCTGGCGGTCGCGCTCGGCGCCATGGCCGACGGGCGGCCGCTGGCGCTGATCTGCGGCCTGCTGTCGACCAAGGATGCCGGCGGCTTCTTCGCCGCGTTCCGCACCCTCGCCCCGCCGGTGGTCGCCCTGGCGATCCCCGGCGAAGCGGCCAGCCGCCCGGCCGGGGAGGTCGCCGCGGCGGCGCGCGACGCCGGGCTGACAGCCGAGACGGCGGCCGACCTGCCGGCGGCCATCAGCCAGGCCTGCCGCCTGGCCGGCCCGCGGCCGCGCCTGCTGATCTGTGGTTCGCTCTACCTTGCCGGCCAGGTCCTGCGCGACAATGGCTGACGCGGTCCCCCTTACTCGTCCTTGATCACCAGGGGCCGGCTGCGCCGGGTGACGAAGGTGATCAGGGCGATGGCCGGTTCGGCCCCGGTGGAAATCGCCTCGTGGATGGTGTCGGGGGCGATCAGGACCGAGTCGCCGGCCGCCATCACCCGGTCGGGTTGGCCCGCGATCTTCAGCGTGACCTCGCCGGCCACCAGATAGGTCAGCTCCGCACCTTCGTGATGATGACGCCCGGACGAGGCGCCGGGCGGGAACACCCCGCGCAACGTCGTGACATCATAGGGGCCGTCCGCCGGGACCTGCCAGCCCTGCAACGGCGTGCGGCCGGCCGCGGGATCGGCCTGCACGGGCCCCGCGGCAAGCAGCAGCCCGGCCAGAATCAAGGCGATGCGTGTCATCTCGTTCCCCCCATGGCGGTTCTCGGCCGCGCTCATCAGCCTGGTTTCGGCGCAGCCGTCCGGCAAGGGCGAAGTTTGCCCGGCGCGACCATCCGCCGTCGTGACGACAGGGTGACGGGCGGTCGAACCCTCCCTCATTCCCGATCGGCGCCATGGCG
>JAJFJE010000171.1 GCA_021774355.1 Alphaproteobacteria bacterium | reverse complement strand
CTTGGCCGCCGTGTCGTAGTAGAGGTGCAGCCATTCGGTCGGTTCGATCAGCCCGGCAGCCGGGGCATCCGGCGGCAGCGGCGTGTCTTCCTTCAGTTTGCGCAGGCACAAGGTGGCGTCGGGCTGGGACGGCACATGGATGTCGAGCGAGAGGCCGGCCGCGGCGTTGATGATATCGCTGACCTTGCAGTCGGCCGGCACGGCAACCAGCCAGGCCAGATAATCGTTTTCGGTGCTGACATAGACGGGAAGTACGGACATTGGCGGGTTCCTGACTGAGCGGAAAGGGCGGCCCCGCCGGCACCCGGGCCGGCGGGGCGGGGCATGCGCTTACTCGGCCGCAGCCTTGGTCGGCTGCGCCCGATGGGCATAGGCCCAGGCATAGTTTTCCGCGTCCTTGCCGCGCTCGACCTCGGACAGGCCCATATAGGTCAGGATGCCTTCGACGGTCGGCTCGATCTGGCCCATGGCCAGGCGATCGGTCACTGTGGTGTGGGCCGAATAGCGTTCCGGATACTGCTCGAAGACCCACTTGTCGACATGGGACTGGAAGTAGTAGCGGCGGCCCTTATAGACCAGGGACTGACCGTCCGGGTCCCACTTGCCGTTGGGGTTCTTGACGATCGGCAGATTGTTCAGATTGCAGATCAGCGGCATGGTCATCGGCAGCGACAATTCCGGCTTTCCGGCATTGATGTTCTTGGTGATGACGTCCCAGACCCGGCCCCAATTGTCGTTCCAGCCCGGATATTTGCTCTCCAGCCAGTCGCGCTCGCGGGGGGAGACGCCCGCCGGCACGTCGAACCACACGGTCGGCCGGAAATTCCACATGCCGGCCTGCATGCCGTGGTGGAACATGTTGATGTCTTCGATGAAATAGTCCCAGTACCAGGGCAGCTTGAGGCCCAGGTCGAGCACCGTGCGCTCGAACTGGTGGATGATCCATTCTTCCATGAACTCGCGGAAGCAGGCCTCGCGCTTCTCCAGCGGGGTGAAATAGTCGATGGTGCAGCCGGTCAGCAGGGTGAAGAAGCGGTAGGTCCGCCAGAAGCCGATATCGACCGCCTTCTGGGCCTCCTTCTCGAGGCCGTGCTTGACCATCATCTTCAGCAAGGGCGCGCCGATCTGGGCATGCCGGGACTCGTCGGTCTGGATGCTCGAAATCAGGTTCGAGAAGCTGGTGTCGCCGGCCTCGGCGGCATCGGCGGCCAGGCCGATGAACTGCATGTTGGTGAAGCCGGTTTCGAAAGCGAAGGTCAGCATGATCGCGGTGGTTACCGCGTCACGGCCCAGGAACACGTCGTCCAGGGTCGAGCGGGCCATCACCGAACCCCACTCCTCGGTGCCCAGCAGCTTGTGGCCCCAGTTGAAGGTCTGGCCATGCTTCAGGTTGTCGTGGGCGAAGTAGAGCTGGGACTGGCCGTGACGGATCTCGTCCAGCAGGCCGAAGGTCGCCATGTTGCGCATGCCCGGCGCCTTGCCGAAGCGGGCCATCCGGCCTTCCGACTGCTGCGAGCAGGATTCGGCCAGGCTGACCGCGCCGAAGTGGAACTTCAGCAACGACTTCCAGCGGTTGTTGCATTCTTCCATGAAACGGGTGCGGGCGGCGGCCGTGTTCACCGCATAGACGCCGGCGTCCTTGTCGCGCTGCACCCGGACATATTCCCGGTAGGACACCTTGTAGGGCTCGTCATATTCGGCCCAGGCTTCCTTGGACATCTTGAAGGGATCGGCCACGTCCGGCGGGAACAGGTCGTCTTCGCTGACGAAACTCGGTGTCCAGTTGGTGTCCCTGGCAAGGTCGTACCATTGGCTGCGGTTCAATAACGCCATTGTTCGGTTTCCTCCAGTAGTGCCAGACGCGCCGCCCCTGAACGGCCGCGCATCGACTTCTCAATCCCCGATATTTCACCAGTCCGCCGGGCCAGGGTCACCCACCAAAAAGGTGGGAATGGGGCCCTGTCGCCGCCCGTTTCCAACCGTCGGGGCGCGCCGCGCCGCCGTCTCTCGTGTCATCCGCGCGTAACGCGCCGCAGCATCGCGAGCAGCGGGAAATGGGCACTGCGGCGACACACGCCGGCGCATTATGGGGTCCGGAGAGTTACGGGAACTTCTGCGGAAGTCGGCGCGGCAAGCCCGCGCGTGTTGCCCTGCCGCCCGGATCCAAGGGCATGTCCCCGTCATCGCCCCGTGGCCGTCCGGCCGCTGCCCTAGGCGCCGACCCGCACCGGGACGACGCCTTCGACGCTGACCAGGATGTCCTCGCCGGCGACCCGCACCGGATAGCGCGCAAGGCTGCACTCCTTGGGGTTGACGCCCTCGCCGCTGGCGGCATCGAACTGCCAGAGATGGGCGCGGCAGACGATCATGCCCTGGTCCAGCGTGCCCTCGGCCAGGGCGATATCCTGGTGCGGACAAAGCCCCTGGAAGGCCTGGATGACGCCGCCCGGCAGGGCGACCAGAAGAACATCGTGGCCGTCCACCTGATAGCCGGCGGCTTCGCCTTCCCACAAATCGTCCAGGCTGCAAACGCGGTGAAAAGTCATGACCATCCCATGCCCTGTTGAATGGCGCCCGGTCATGCCAGGGATGGTCCTGGCGGTCACCGTCCGAAAGGGGGGGTGCGGGAATCCCGAATATCGCGCCAAAGTGCTCGGTCGCCCGTTCGAAAGGGTGGGGTTACGGCGACCGTATTGGCTGCTTAGGTGGGCAGCGGACGACAACCTGTCCCGTTAAGATGTTTCAGACTAGGAAAGCGCCGCCGTTCGGCGATAATTTTCCCAATGATAATGTTTAGGGAGGCTTGAGCGATGGCAGCCTGCGGGGGCTTCCACCTGCCCCGCTCGCCGATGCCCGTCGGGTGTCGTCTCAGTCCTGCGCGTTCCCGGATCGGGCCGCGCTGATGCAGACGTCGCGGGTTCTGCTGAAGAAAACCAAACTCCGGCCCCCCCGCAACTATGGCCAGATGACGGAGCGGCCGCGCCTGCTCAGCCGCCTTAACCTGGGGGGCGATCGCCGTATCGTCCTGATCACGGCGCCGGCCGGGTCGGGCAAGACGACCATCCTGGTCCAGGCCTATAACGAGGCCAAGGCCCGCGGTCTGGCGGTGTGCTGGGCCAGCCTCGACGAGGGCGACAACGACCTGGTCGCCCTGGTCTCGCTGATCGTTTCGGCGTTGCGCGAATCGGTGCCGACGGCCTGCTCGGCCACTGCGATCCTGTTCGAGACCGGGCTGATGCCGCCGGTCAACGTGCTCCAGCGGACCCTGCTCAACGAAGTCATGGACCTGCCGTCGGACACCGTGCTGTTCGTCGACGACTATCACTATCTTCAGGACGATGCCGCGCTCGACCTGATGAACGCCTTGTTCGGCCTGTCGAATGCCCGGCTGCAATTCTGCATCGCGACGCGAAAATCCGAGAACCTGTCGGTGGCCAGGCTGGAGGCGCGCGGCGCCATCCAGGAGATCGAGTATCGCGATCTGCGGTTCACCGACCAGGAGACCGGTGAATTGCTCCGCCTGTGGGGCCACCAGGGCCTGACCGCCGAGCAGACCAGCACCCTGTGCGATCGCACCGAAGGCTGGGTCGCCGGGCTGCAGCTGGCCTCCATCGCTCTGGCCGAGCAGCACGACAAGGCCGATTTCATCGCCACCTTCTCGGGCACCAATAAGCGGATCGACGGCTTTCTCAGCGACGAGGTGTTCCGGCGGCAGCCCCAGGCGATCCAGGACTTCCTGCTCAACACCGCAATCCTCGACCGCTTCACCGTAGGGCTGTGCAACGCCGTCAACGCCGATCCCAATAATGCCCAGCATCTGCGGGTGATCGAGCTGTGGAACCTGTTCCTGTTCTCGCTCGACAACGACCGTCAATGGTACCGCTACCACCACCTGTTCGGGGACTATCTGCGCAAGAAACTGGTCGAGACCTTTCCGGAACGGGTTCCCGCCCTGCATCTGGCAGCAGCCCGATGGTGCTTCGACAATGGCCTGGTGCCGGAGGCGATCCGCCACGCCTTTTCGTCGGGCGACCTCGATTTCGCGGCCAATCTGCTCGATCTCGGCAGCGACGCCCTGTTTTCCGCCGGACGCTTTTCGACCCTTGAAAGCTTCGCCCAGAAGCTTCCCGCGGCGACTTTGCACCGCTTGCCCCGGGTCCAGCTTGACCGCGCCTGGGAGTGGGAGCTGCGCTGGAATTTTGCCGATGCCGAGGCCGCCCTGGGCGACGCCCGCGAGGCCATCGAGGCGATGCGCGACGAGGCGGGCGGCGCCGTCGCACCCAGCGACCTGGCCTATCTGAACGAAAAACTCGCCCACCGCGAGATGATGCTGAAACTGCTCAGCGACGATGTCGCCGGCGCCCGCGAGGCGTCGCGGAACTGGATCGCCCAGCGCAAGAGCGACGACATGTTCATGTATGCGTCCGCCTTGTCGGCCCGCATCCTGACTGATGGCGAGCACTATTGCTTCGACATGGTCGTGTCTCGCCCCGACGAGGTCCGCAACCTGTTCCTCAACCACGGCGCCCTTTACGGCACCGTGTTCCACGACTCGATCAGCGCCCGTGCCCTGCAGCGGTGCGGCCGGCTGGACGAGGCGACGGCAATTCTGACCCGGGCCCGCGAGGTCGCGATCCGGCTGCACGGCGATCACACGCCGCTGGCCGCCATGCCGAGCGTCCTGCTGTCGGCCATTGCCTATGAGCGCGACGACCTGGCGACCGCCCGCGCCCTGCTCGACGGCAATCTGCCCCTGACCAAGGAACTGGGCTTCGTCGACAACATCATCGCGGCCTTTATCACCAAGGCCCGGCTGGCGGCCCTGGCCCGGGAACCGGCCGAGGTGGCGGCCGCGCTCGACGAGGCGGACAGTGCGGCAGCCTTGTTCGGCTTCACCCGGCTGTCGGGCGAGGTGACCTTGGAACGGGTCCGCCTGGCCGCGTCGAACCCCCTGTTCGAGCGCTTGCTCGACCTAACCGGCCTGCGCCAGTTGCCGAGCGACTGGCAGGACCCAGGGCAGATCCGCGCGCCCAATACCCGCCATGAAACGGCTGCCCTGGTCCATTGCCACCTGATGATGGCGGAAGGGGCAGCGGCCAAGGCCGGCCGCATCCTGCAGAAATGGCTGAGCTTCACCCGGGCTCATCACAGCCTGTCTTCGGTCGCCCGGATCTCGGCCCTGGCCGCCCGGGCCCTGGCAGTTCAGGGCGACAGCCTGGCCGGCCAGCGCCTGCTGGGCGATGCCTTCCAACTGACCGCCAAGGCAGGCTATGTCCGGTCCTATGTGGATCAGGGGCCGCTTCTGTTGCCGCTCGTCCAGGCGCTCCACCACCAGGCAAGCCAGCAGAGCGAGGGCCAGTTGACGGCCTATCTGGCGACCATCGTCGGCGCCATGGGCGGCAATCCGGCGGGCAGCGACAGCGCGATGATCCCGGGCGGTGGACCCCTGGTCGAGCCGTTGACCGGCCGGGAAGTGGAGATTCTGCGCCTTGCCGACGAGGGCCTGTCCAACGGCGAAATCGCCGACCGCCTGGCCATCGCCGAA
>JAJFJE010000018.1 GCA_021774355.1 Alphaproteobacteria bacterium | reverse complement strand
CATGGCCCTGCACATGGATGGCGGCCAGGCCTGCGTCCAGGTGTTCTTCTTCCGCCGCGGTCAGAACTGGGGCAACCGGGCCTATTTTCCCCGGATCGACCGCAGCGACACGGCCGAGGCGGTGCGGGCCGCCTTTCTCGTCCAGTTTTACGACCAGCGGCCGCCGCCCCGGCTGATCCTGGCTGACGGGCCGATTGCCGAAGCCGGCCTGGTCGGCGCGGCCCTGACCCTGAAGGCGGGGCACGCGGTTGCCGTCCATCACCCGCAGCGCGGTGCCAAGCGGGCCCTGGTCGACCAGGCCGGGGTCAATGCCCGGGAGGCCCTGGGCCGCCGCCTCGCCGAGACCTCGAGCCAGGGGCAACTGCTCCAGGCCGTCGCCGAGGCGTTCGACCTCGACGCCCCGCCCCAGCGGATCGAGGTCTATGACAACAGCCACATCCAGGGCACCAACGCGATCGGCGCGATGGTCGTCGCCGGCCCCGAGGGCTTTCTCAAGAACGCCTACCGCAAATTCAACATCCGCTCGCCCGACGTCACGCCGGGCGACGATTTCGCCATGATGCGCGAGGTCCTGACGCGCCGCTTCCGGCGCCTGGCGGAAAGCGACTCGGCCCGGACCGGCGGCGACTGGCCGGACCTCCTGCTGATCGATGGCGGCGCCGGCCAACTGGCTGCCGTCCGCTCGATTCTGGAGGAACAGGGCCTGAGCGACATTGCGGTCGTCGGAATCGCCAAGGGACCGGACCGCAATGCCGGCCGCGAGCGGTTCTTTGCCCCGGGCCGGGCCGAGTTCAGCCTGCCCGAGCGCAGCCCGGTGCTCTATTTCCTGCAGCGCCTGCGCGACGAAGCCCACCGCTTTGCCATCGGCAGCCACCGCGCCCGGCGCGGCAAGGCTGCGGTACGCTCGGCCCTCGACGAGGTTTCCGGCATCGGCCCGGCGCGCAAACGGGCGCTGCTCCATCATTTCGGCTCGGTGCGCGAGATCGAGCGGGCCGGCCTTGCCGATCTGTGCCAGGTCGAAGGCATTTCCGACGCCGTCGCCCAGCGGATCTACGACCACTTCCACGGCGCCAATTGACCGCCTATCCTGCGGCCATGCTCACGCACCTGCCCAATCTGCTGACCTTGTTCCGGATCGCCGTGATCCCGGCCATCGTGGGCGCCTTTTTTCTGGCCTCGCCCTATGGCAACTGGGTCCCGTTCGCCTTGTTCGCCGCGGCCGGGGTGACCGATTATCTCGACGGCTATCTGGCCCGCAGCATGAACCTGTCTTCGGCGCTCGGGCGTTTCCTCGACCCGGTTGCCGACAAGCTGCTGATCTCGGCCTGCATTCTCATGCTGGTGGCGAGCAACCGCATCGCCGGCGTCGCGGTCGTGGCCGCGGTCATCATCCTGTGCCGGGAAATGCTGGTCTCGGGCCTGCGCGAGTTCCTGGCCGAGTTGCGGGTCAGCCTGCCGGTGTCGAAGCTCGCCAAGTGGAAGACCACGGTGCAGATCCTGGCCCTTGGCTTCCTCATGGTGGGCGAGGCCTCGCCGACGCTCATTCCGTCGGTGATGATCGGCCTTTGGTGCCTGTGGCTGTCCGCCGCACTGACCCTGATCACCGGCTATGATTACCTGCGCGCCGGCCTGCGCCACATGATCGATCATCCACCACCGAGTGCCTGACCCATGCGCATCCTCTATTTTGCCTGGGTCCGCGAACGGATCGGCCACGCCGAGGAAGTCGTCGCCCTGCCGCCCGACGTCACCACCGTGGCGACCCTGCTGGACTGGCTGGCCGCGCAAAGCCCGTCCCATAGCGCCGCCCTGGCCGAGCGGGCCAGCCTGAAGGTCGCGGTCAACCAGGATTATGCCGGGCCCGACCAGCCGGTGCGGGACAGCGACGAGATCGCCATCTTCCCGCCGGTCACCGGCGGCGCCCCATGATCCGGATCCAAGCCGAGGATTTCGACCCCGGCGCGGCCCTGGCCAGCCTGGACCAGGGCCCCGGGGTCGGGGCCCTGGCGTCATTCATCGGCCTGGTCCGCCGGCACGGCGACCAGGCGGAGGTGGTGGCCATCACCTTGGAACACTATCCCGGCATGACCGAGCGGGCGCTCGCCGCCCTCGAGACCGAGGCGCGCCGCCGCTTCGAGTTGAGCGACTGCCTGATCATCCATCGGATCGGCCGGCTGGCCCTGGGCGAGCGGGTGGTGCTGGTGGCGACCACCAGCCCCCATCGCCAGGCGGCGCTTGACGCCACGGCCTTCCTGATCGACTGGCTGAAGACCAAGGCGCCGTTCTGGAAGCAGGAGATCACCGCCGACGGCAGCCACTGGGTCGCCGCCAAGGCCAGCGACGAGGCGGCTGCCGAGCGCTGGTAGCGGCGGCCGGTCAGTTGGGCTTGCGCCGGCGGTGGCGGCCGAGCGCGATGTCGTCCAGTTCGGCCTGCTCGCGCCGCGCCGCCTCGGCCCGGCGCCGCCGGTTCTTGAGGTCGCGGGCAATTTCGAACCGCTTGACGTCCTGGAACGCTTCCGCCACCGCCGTGGCCGTGGCCTCGATCTTGGCCGCCAGTTCGTCGGCCGAGCGGGTAATGATCTCGCGGCGCTGGCGCGCGGCCGAGAAATAAGCGGCGCTGCCATTGACCACGCCCCCCAGGACGGCGTCGCGTTCTCCCTCCAATTCGGTCTCCAGGCGCCGGGCCTGCTCCTGGAATTCGTTGCGCAGATGTTCCAGTTCGCCCAGCACCCGGCGTTTCTCGTCAAGCTGGCGCTGGCTGAGCCGGATCAGCGTATCGAGACCGCGCATCACGGGACCTCGCCGTCATCGTCCAGGATCAGGGCCAGTTCCTGGTAGCCGCCTTGCAGGCTGGTGGTCTCGGTCTTGCGCTGGTTGAGGAAGGCCTCGAGCCGGGGATGCAGGATGATTGCCCGGTCGACCGCGGGGTCGCTGCCCCTGCGATAGGCCCCCAGGCGAATCATCTCGGCCATGTCGTCATAGACCGCCATGTGGCGGCGGGCTTCGGCCACCAGGCCGCTTTCCTCGGCCGTGTTGCAGCCCGGCATGGTCCGGCTGACCGAGCGCAGAATGTTGATCGCCGGGAAGCGGCCGCTTTCGGCAATTGCCCGCTCCAGCACGATATGGCCGTCGAGAATGCCGCGCACGGCGTCCGCCACCGGCTCGTTGTGGTCGTCGCCTTCCACCAGGACGGTGAACAGCGCCGTGATGGTGCCGGTCCCGGTCCCGGGGCCGGCGCGCTCCAGAAGCTTGGGCAGTTCGGCAAAGACGGTCGGGGTATAGCCCTTGGCGGTCGGCGGCTCGCCGCCCGACAGGCCGATCTCGCGCTGGGCCATGGCAAAGCGGGTCACGCTGTCCATCAGGCACAGCACGTCGCACCCCCGGTCGCGGAAATATTCGGCAACCGTCAGGGTCATGAATGCCGCCTGGCGGCGCATCAGGGCGCTTTCGTCCGAGGTCGCGACCACCACCACCGCGCGCGCAAGGCCGTCCGGCCCCAGGTCGTCGGCGATGAATTCCTGGACCTCGCGGCCCCGTTCGCCGACCAGCCCGATGACGATGACATCGGCTTTGGAATAGCGGGCCAGCATCGACAGGAGCACCGACTTGCCGACCCCGGAGCCGGCAAAAATGCCCATGCGCTGGCCCCGGCAGCACGACAGGAAACTGTTGATGGCCCGTACGCCCAGGTCGATCTTGCCGCCGACCCGGGCCCGGGCATGGGCCGGTGGCGGGCTGCGCCGCAGGGGATAGGCCTGAGGCCCGCGCGGCAGCGACCCGCGGCCATCGACCGGCTCGCCGAAGGCATTGATCACCCGGCCCAGCCAGCCTTGGGCCGGATAGGCAGCCGGGACCGCATCCTCGATGGTGACCCGCGCGCCCGGACCGACCCCGTCCAGGGCGCCATAGGGCATCGCCAAGGCCCGCTCGTCGGCGAAGCCCACCACTTCCGCCTGGACAAGGCGGCCGCCATGGGCCTCGATGGTCAGGCGCGAGCCGACCCCGACCGCCGATTTGGCACCGGCCACAGCAACCAGCAGGCCCTGGACGGCCACCACCCGGGCAAACCGCCGGCAGCCTGGCAGGGCCGCGATTTCGGCGATCAGGGCGTCCATGCTGTATCCGGGGCCATCGTCATGGCGCGATTTTCGGTCATGGAGCGTTAAGCGTTCGTAAACCCCGTAACGAAGGCCGCGCGGCATCCGTTAACGATTATCGTTGCAACCGCCGCCCTTCCATCGCACTCTCTTGGTTAAAGTTGCGTCGATATGAGGGAGACCATGCGCGTTCTTCTGATCGAGGACGATCCGCAAATGTCGCGGAGTATCGAAATTCTCCTTAAGGCGGAGAAATTCACCGTCTATGCGACAGATCTCGGCGAAGAAGGCCTCGATCTCGGCAAGCTCTACGACTACGACATCATCCTGCTCGACCTGAATCTTCCGGACATGAGCGGGTTCGACGTGATGCGCAAGCTGCGCGCCTCGAAGATCGCCACCCCCATCCTGATCCTGTCCGGGTTGAGCGGCACGGAATCCAAGATCAAGGGCTTCGGCTTCGGCGCCGACGACTATCTGACCAAGCCGTTCAACCGGGACGAACTGGTCGCCCGCATCCATGCCATCGTCCGCCGCTCCAAGGGCCATTCCGAATCGGTCATCCGTACCGGCAAGCTGTCGGTGAATCTCGACGGCAAGACGGTCGACGTGGGCGGCAAGCCGGTCCACCTGACCGGCAAGGAATACGGCATGCTGGAACTGCTCTCCTTGCGCAAGGGCACGACCCTGACCAAGGAAATGTTCCTGAACCATCTTTACGGCGGCATGGACGAGCCGGAACTGAAGATCATCGACGTCTTCATCTGCAAGCTGCGCAAGAAACTGGCCCAGGCGACCGGCGGCGACCACTATATCGAGACGGTATGGGGCCGCGGCTATGTCCTGCGCGACCGCGCCGCGGGCGACCCGGCGGTGCCGGCGGTGCCCAAGCCAGCCCGCATCCGCAGCGCCTGATCGGCCGCCAGGCCGGCCAGGGAGCGGTTCCCGCCCCCGACAATGCGCGGCGCCGCCGTCAGGCGGCTTTGGCCCGGTTGGTCTCGTAGAGGCCGCGGCGGTCCTTCACCGGGCGGAACCGGTCGGTCAGGCCGAGCACGGTTTCCGCGGCACCCAGAAGCAGCATGCCGTCCTCGGGCAGGCGACTGGCGATCCGGTCGAGAACCGTGCTCTTGGTCGCCTGATCGAAATAGATCAGCACGTTGCGGCAGAACACCACGTCGAAGCGGCCCAGGGCGGAGAAATCCTCAAGCAGATTCAGTTCGCGGAACTGCACCATGGCGCGCAACTCCGGGGCGATCCGCCACTGGTCGCCTTCCTTCTGGAAATATTTGACCAGCAGCTTGATGGGCAGGCCGCGCTGGGCCTCGAACTGGGTGTAGAGCCCGGCCCGGGCCCGGGTCAGGACCTCTGCCGAGATATCGGTGCCGACGATCTCGACCCGCCAGCCGGCCAGGCGAGCCTTCTCCTCGGCCATCAGCATGGCCAGGGAATAGGGCTCCTGGCCGGTCGAGGCGGCGGCGCTCCAGATCCGGATGCGCCGGGCCGCGGCCCGGCTGGCCAGCAATTGAGGCAGGACATAGCTGCGGAAAGTCTCGAACGGCGTGGTGTCGCGAAAGAAGAAGGACTCGTTGGTGGTCATGGCCTCGACCACCGCCCGGGTCAGGGCCTCGTCCCGCTTGCGCAGGCCGGCAACCAGGGCTGCCAGGCCGTCCAGGCCGCGCTGCCGGGCGACCGGCAACAGGCGGGATTCCACCAGGTAGCCCTTGTCCGCGGCAAGCACCAGGCCGGAACGCAGCTTCAGCAGATCGGCCAGGAACTGGAAATCGCCCGGACTCATGGCCGCCCCCCCGAAATGATACGTTCCACGGCCCCGGCCAGTTCGCCCAGGGGCAACACGGCGCTGGCCAGACCGGCCTGGGCCAGGGCGCCGGGCATGCCCCAGACCACGCTGCTCGCCTCGTCCTGGGCGAGCAGGGTCCCGCCGCCTTCGGCGATGAGGCCGGCGCCCCGGGTGCCGTCCTGGCCCATCCCCGTCAGCACCACAGCCAGGACGGCCGGGCCGTAGGCCGCGGCCAGGGTTCGGAACATGGGATCAACCGCCGGCCGGCAGTAATTTTCCGGCGGCTCGTCGGACAGGCGGATCACCCGTTCGCTGCCCCGGGTCTCGACCAGCATGTGACGGCCGCCCGGGGCAACATAGAGCCGGTGCGGCCGGACCGGCTCGCCGTCCTGGCCTTCGGCCGCCGCGATGCCGCTGGCCTTGGTCAGATGCTCGGCCAGGATGGCGGTGAAGGTCGCCGGCATGTGCTGGGTGACCAGGATCGGCAGGGTGATGCGGTCGCGCAGGGCGCCAAAGAACTGGGCGAGCGCCTGCGGCCCGCCGGTCGACGCGCCCACCGCCAGGATCTGGGGCCTGACCCGCGACGGCGGGCGCAGCACGAGGGGCCGTGCCGGCGGCCGCGGGGTGGCGGCAAAGCGCGGCGACGCCTCCGAGCGGCTCAGCCGCCGCCGCTGGGCGGTTGCCCCCAGGGCCCGCACCTTGGCGCAGAGTTCGGCCCGGAAGGCCTCGGTCTGGCCCGCCTCGCGCAAGGCGCTGGGCTTGGCCAGATAGTCCGCCGCACCAAGCGACATGGCCCGGAAACTGACCTCGGCGCCCTTGCGGGTCAGGGTCGACGACATCAGCACCTGGGCCCCCGGCGCCGCCGCCAGAATCAGCGGCAAGGCGGTCAGGCCATCCATCTCGGGCATTTCGATATCGAGTATGACCACGTCCGGCAGCAGTTTTTCCGCCATGCGCAGGCCGATCACGCCGTTGGCGGCACTGCCCACCACCTGCAGCCGGGGATCCTCGCCCAGCCAGCGCGCCACCGTGCCCCGGATGACGACGGAGTCATCGACCACCAGGACGCGGACCGCGGCCGCGATATCGGCAGGCAGGGACACGGCCACGGTGGTCACAGCAACCCGACGGATTGCAGCTTGGCTTCGATGATTTCGCTATCGAAGGGCTTCATGATGTATTCGTCGGCGCCGGCCTGCAACGCTGCCTGAATGTGGTCGAGATCGTTCTCGGTGGTGCAGAACACCACGATCGGCCGGTCGCCGCCATTGCTGGCGCGCAGTTGCTGGAGGAATTCCAGGCCGTTCATGACCGGCATGTTCCAGTCCAGCAGCACCAGTCCGGGCATATGGCGGCCGCATTCGGCCAATGCCTCGCTGCCGTCGCCGGCCTCGGAAACGGCAAAGCCCAAGCCCTCCAGGATGCGTCGCGCAACCTTTCGGATAACACGCGAATCGTCGACCACCAGGCAATCAGTCATCGGGGCGCTTCCCTGTGGAATGGCAGGCTAGGCGGCATGGCGGCGGGCCAGCACCTGACGCAGCGAGGCGAGCAGGCTGTCCCGGTCGTTCTTGGCCACGTAGTCGGCAAAGCCGACCGCCCGGCCATGTTCGAAATCCTCTTCGGTGGTTCGCGCCGACAGGGCAATGATCGGCGTCTCGCGCCAGCGTCCCTGGGCGTGGCAGGCCTCGGCGAACTCGAAGCCGTCCATTCCCGGCATCTCGATGTCCGAGACGATCAGGTCGAAGCCCCGTCCCTGGTCACGCAGGCGCAGGGCCGCGGCGGCATCCTCGGCGGTGGCAACGTTGTAACCGGCAACGGTCAGGACCGGAACGATCATGTTGCGGAAGAACGGACTGTCGTCGACCAGCAGGATCTCCGGACCGAGCCGGCGCGCGCCCGCCCGCTCGGCGTTGGCCGGCTTGAACCAATCCTCGAAGGCCAGGGTCAGGTAATGGGCCACGTCGATGATCTCGGTGGCCTTGCCCGCGATCACCGCCGAGCCGATCAGGCCCGGACGGCTGGCCTTGAGCTGAACGTCCAGGCGGTCCTCGACGATATCGACGATGGCGTCGACCGCCAGCCCCATGGCCCGGTCGCCATCGGCAAAGACCAGCACCGGCTGGCGGCCCGCGGTGGCCATCTGATAGTCCGGGGTCACGGTAACCACGGGCATCAGGCGGTCGCGATACTGGACCACGGTGCGGCCATGGGCCTGTTCCAGGCGGTCGACCTCGAGTTCTTCCAGGCGGGCGATCAGGGCCAGCGGCACCGCCTTGGGCTCGCGGCCGCCGGCGCGGAACAGCAGCATCGCGGTGCGGTCGTCATGGACCGCGGCGGCAGCCGCCGCGCCGGTCGCCTCGGCGGCCTCGGTGGCGCCCTGGCCGGTCCGTTCGGCCAGGCCATTGGGATCGAGGATCATGATCACCGTGCCGTCGCCCAGGATGGTATTGCCGGAGAACAGGCTGTTGTCGCGCAGGATCGTGGCGACCGGCTTGACCACGATTTCCTCGGTATCGAACACCCGGTCGACGACGATGCCGAAATTCTGGTTGCCGACCTGGGAGACGATGACGAAGACCTCGTCCGGCCGGGCGGCGCCGGGCGGGATCAGGTCCATGGTCTCGGCCAGGTGGATCAGCGGCAGCAGGCGGTTGCGCAGGCGCAGCACCGGCGTCCGGTTGATCGTCTCGATCCGGTGTTCGGAGCGGGCGCTGGCCCGGACCAGCTCGACGACGCCGATCTGGGGCACCGCGAATTTTTCGCCGGCGCATTCGACGATCAGCGCCGAAACAATGGCCAGGGTCAGCGGGATCTTGATCTGCACCGTGGTGCCGACCCCGGTCGCGGTCTTCAGCTCGATCGTGCCGCCGATCTTCTCGATATTGGTCTTGACCACATCCATGCCGACGCCGCGGCCCGAGACATTGGTCACCGCCTCGGCCGTGGACAGGCCGGGATGGAAGATGAAGCGGGCCAGCTGGGTTTCCGACATGGCGTCGAGTTCGGCTTCGCTGGCCAGGCCCTTGGCCGCCACCTTCTCGCGGATCCGGGCGAGATTGAGACCACGCCCGTCGTCGCGAATCTGGATAATGATGTGGCCGCCCTCGTGATGGGCGGCCAGGGTGATCCGGCCGGTTTCGGCCTTGCCTGCCTGGCGCCGTTCTTCCGGGCGTTCCAGGCCGTGATCGGCCGAGTTGCGCACCATGTGGGTCAGCGGATCCTTGATCAGTTCCAGGACCTGGCGGTCGAGTTCGGTCTCGGCGCCGCGCATGTCGAGTTCGATC
>JAJFJE010000170.1 GCA_021774355.1 Alphaproteobacteria bacterium | reverse complement strand
CCCGGCGCTGATCGAAGACGTGATTACCGGCTGCGTGCTCCAGGTTGCCGAGCAGTCGGGCAATATCGGGCGCCATGCCGCCCTGGCGGCGGGCCTGCCGGAGTCGGTGCCGGCAGTGACCCTGGACCGCAAATGCGGTTCGGCCCAGCAGGCCCTGGACTTTGCGGCCCAGGGAATCATCGCCGGGGCCTATGACGTGGTGCTTGCAGGCGGCATCGAGATGATGAGCCGGGTGCCCATGCGGGCCAACCGCATGGGGCGCGACAGCGAGGGCCAGGGTCTGAAGGACCGCTATCCCCAGGGCCTGGTCAATCAGGGCATCGCGGCGGAACTGATCGCGGCCCGCTGGGACCTGGAGCGCGCCGCCCTCGATGCCTTCGCGTTACGCTCGCATCGCCGCGCCGCCGCGGCCCGGGCGGACGGCAGGGCCGCGGCGGCGATCATCCCCATTGCAGCACCGCTCCCCGAATCCGGCGAAACGGCGATGGTGACAGCGGATAATGGCATCCGCGAGGACACCAGCCTCGAGCGTCTCGCGGCATTGGCGCCGGCTTATGCCGCGGACGCCATGGCCAGGCGGTTTCCCGAGATTGCCTGGCGGATTACCGCGGGAAATTCCAGCCAGGTTACGGATGGCGCCGCCTGCGCCCTGGTCATGGAGGAGGCGCTGGCAGTCCGCCTGGGCTTTGCGCCCAAGGCGGCGGTTACCGGCTTTGCCGTGGTCGGCAGCGATCCCATCACCATGTTGACCGGGCCGCTTCCGGCCACCCGCCGCCTGCTGTCCAGGGCCGGCCTGACGGCCGGTCAGATCGACGCCTTCGAGGTCAACGAGGCTTTCGCCGCGGTGGTCCTGGCCTGGCAGAAGGATCTGGCGGTCGATCCCGAAAAGGTCAACCGGGACGGCGGCGCGATTGCCCTGGGCCATCCGGTGGGGGCGTCCGGCCTGCGCCTGGTGAGCAACCTTCTGGCGACCCTCGAAGCGACCGGTGGCCGCCGCGGCGTGGTCACCATGTGCGAGTCGGGCGGCATGGCCAACGCGACCCTGTTCGAGCGCCCGTAACGCCCGGCGGCGGCACAGCCGCCGCCCTTTTCGGGGCCCGGCGAAGGCGGTTGACGCTTTCGTTCCGGCATTGTGACGCCGCCACCGCAGCCCGGGGCGGCGACCGATTTACCTTGCGCAACCAGCTACAAAGATGATTGAAGAGATCGGGGCCCGGCGCCGGGCCCCGATCTCAAGAGAGGACGCTGGCGTTACGCACCGTCACCTCCCTCCAGAGACCGAGCTGTCCAAAGCAACTCGACCTCACGAGAGGACCCCTGGAAGGGATGCCGGGGTCCTCTCGCTGGCTCGCAGCGCGCTTTACTGAAAGTCGCGCAACTGATCGACGTCGAACGTGGCGACGGTCGGATTGTTCTGCAGGTCATCCCAGCGGGCATCCATGGTCAGCCAGGTGGTCCGCTTGGAGATCGGGTTCCAGATCGGCACATGGCGCCACTGGGCAAGGCCCGTCTCCGGCACCCAGTCGCGGCTGTCGTACCACATGCGGAACAGATTGCCCCGGGCGTCCAGGAACGTGTTGGACACGGTGTAGTAGAATTCCTTGTCCAGGCCGAGGATGCGGTTGCTGTAGATGTACTTCCCGGTCTTGTCCTTGATTTCCAGGCGCCAGATCGGCCGCAACTCGACCTCCATGTTGGCCACGTCGCACTTGCCGTCGCGGTCGACCACTTCGTAGAAGTGGCTGCCGTGGGGCATGCCCAGCTCCCAGCCTTCCTTGGTGATGTCATAGCTGAAGGCGTTGATATCGGTCTTCACCCAATAGGCCCGCCAGTCGTCCCAGATGAGTTCCAGGCCGGCGACGATCGGGCTCTGGCCGTCGGTCGAGGACAGGTAGCGGGTGCGCTTCAGGCTGGGCACATAGACCTTGAAGTCGTCGCCGACCTTGGCGTCGGCGAAGCGTTTGCGCACCCCCGACAGGCCGCGCACGTCGCGTGGCGACAGGAAGAAGATCGCTCCGCCCTCGACCACGCCGTCCATGCCGGGCGCGTCGCCATAGGGCGGGATATCCTTGCGGCCATGCATCTTCTGCCACCACAATTCGGCGACATAGGTCCGCTCCAGCTTGTTTTCGGCGTTGCACGCCTCCATCGTCATGGGGTGGAAGTTCAGATTGTCGTTGGCAATGCCGTGGGCGACGAAGGTCCAGGTCAGTTCCAGGCCGTTCTTCGGATTGACGAAGGGCAGGGCGCCCTGGGTCGACAGGGCGAACTTGCCATCCGGGGTCAGCAGATTGCCCTCCGGCGTGGCGTTGAACACGATGCCGGCCTTCTTGGCGGCTTCCGTCTGTTCCAGTGTCCCCTTGGGCATGTAGTAGGTCGACGTGGGCACCAGCAGAAGCTGCTTGAAGCGGAACCAGTCACTTGCCTTGACCCGATCGGCGAGGCCCGGGGCGATGACGTCCTTGAGCCATGGCGCATCGACGTTCGAGGCGTCGATGACCAGGCCGGGCTTCAGTTCCGGCGGCAGGTTGGCCGCCTTCAACATGGTCGGCGCATCATAGCCACGCAGGGCCGACCAGCGCTTGGCCAGTTCCTGGGCGGCCGGGGTCGAGATCGCCTCGACATATTTGCCGCGATCCTTGCCGGTATTTGTCGTCAGGAATTGCTTCCAGGCGACGATGGCGTCGGCGGGGTCCGCCTGTGCCGCGGCAGACAGCAAGGTACTCACTGCCAGCACGCCGGCGGTCAGATAGTGGTTCGCCATGGGAAAACTCCGAATAGTTGAGGCTTAAGCGGTTTTTTCCCTTCGCCTCGGCAAGGTTACTTTGGCCCTTGCTTTCGTATCGCGGCACCGTTTGACGGATGCCGTCTGTTATTGGCGCCTTGCTCTCCCTGTGATCTTTGGAATCCCAGGGTGGCGCATCGCGGGGCGCTGTCACGCCCGCGTCTTCCTGTCGTTTCCTCCATACCTCCTTTTGAAGTGCCCATCACACCCGATGCCGCCGGGCGCAGTGACCTCCCGTCACGGCGCCGGCGACAAGCCAATATCGGTCAGAACGGTCCGCTGCGCCGCCAGCGCCTCGGCGACCGTCTGGTCTGCCGGGCGGCCGGTATCGGGCAGGCGCTCGAGCATGCGCGCCAGCCCCGCGGCCGCGGCTTCGGCGCGCGGCAGCCAGCGGTCGATCCAGTGCTGCAGGACGGCGCCGTTCTCCGGCCGCCGGTCGATGGCAAAGCGGCCCAGAGCGACCGACCAGGCGCGGTTATATTTGGCATCGGCGTCGAGGTTGCCGAGCAGCAGCCAACTCTGTTCGTCGCCATTGGCCCGGGCGGCGAGGCCGAACTGGCGCAGCAGGATGTCGTCCAGCACCGGTCGCAGCACCAGGTTGACCGCTGTAAAGCACTCGCCCCAATCATAGGCCATCAGGGCGAGTTCCCAGGCCTTGCGCGTCGCCTGCCAGTCGGGCTCGGTCTCCCAGATCGCCCGCTCCTGGGTGGCGAAGCCCTCGTCCGGGAAGGCCAGTTGGAGCTCGCGGGTGCGATAGGCAACGACCGTCACCCGGCGCAACTGGTCGGCCGCGGCAAAGGTCGCCGCATTGGTGATATAGGAATTGGGCGCCATCTGGCCCAGATAGGCATGGCACATCTGGGCGGCATGGACCGGAAAGCGGGTGGCGGTGAAGAGGGTGAGCAGGACGTTGCGCCAGGCCGCGGTCAGCCGGCGGTCCTGGCCGGCCTTCTGGTATTCTTCCAGGATGCCGGCGACCATGGTCTCCTGCTCGTCCTGCTGGCTGACATATTTGCGGTAGGTCATCTCCGCGGGGTCGATGAACCCGCTCCAGTCCTCGACCTTCAGCGGCGAGCGGTCGCGATAGGTCAGGAACCACTGATTGGAGGGCGAGGCCGGGTTGGCCTCCAGCGCCGAGGTGCGCTGTTTGCGGGCCGTCCAGTTGAGATCCTGGGTGACGATTTCATATTCGCTGGGGACGCGCCGCCGGTCGGCAAAAACGCTCCAGGTGCGGCGGGCTTTGGCCCGCGGGTTTTCGGTGGCCATGACGAAGGCTCCTCAACCGGTCTTGCCGGTGGCGTTGAGTTTCCAGACAATCTGGTCGCTGGAGGTGGTGATCCGGCCGGCGAAAGAGGCCATCATCCCTTCCAGCTGGTAGAGCTTGAAGGTACTGCCCAGGTGGCGTTCCAGGGACACCTGGGTCAGGCGCATGAAGCCGGGCATCTGGACCCGCACATAGGCGCCCCGGTCGACCACTTCGACGACGCCGTCCGGGTTGTCATCCTCGATCGCCCGGATGATGAACTCGACCTCGTCGCACATGCGCAGAACGGGTCCGACCGCGTTTTCCATACCTGTCCCCTATGCCGCCTGGACGTAATCGACGAAGACATAGCTGAGCGGCGCGATGCCCGCCTCGGCCACGGTCGCCTGGTCCGGCTGGCGCTCGCCGTCCAGATAGACCGCCATCGGCAGGTCGCGCGGCCACAGCCGCTTGCCGACGGCGAAATGGGCCACTTTCTGCGCGACCTCGGCCATTGTATCGGCGGTCGTTACGACCACCAGCCAATGGACGAAGTCGTCGCCGAAATGAGCATTGATAGGCACCGGTTGAGGTTCGGTCATGACATCCTCCCGCGCTATTCCGCGGCCTTGCCGGGAAGATATTCGGCCGCCCATTTGTACCCATAGGCATCGTCACCGGCGACGTCTGGGGTGATCCCCATATAGCCGAGCAGCCCGGGAATGTCGGGCGGCTGGACATCGCCCGCGAGCAGCCGCTCGACCATGGTCTTCATGTGCAGCGTGTCGTGGTCTTCCTGCCAGATGGTCCGGCAGACGTCCGAGCAGAAATGGTGCTGCCGGCCGTCATGGGTGTGGGCGAAGTTGCGCACCCGCCATTTGCCATCGGGCGACGACGTATGGGTGCAGATCGGCAACTGGCAGGTGTTGCAGATCCACGGCAGGGTCTCGGGCAGGGTCGACGCCATCTCGCCACGGTTGATATTGTGGGTGATGACATCCCAATACTCGCCGTAAAGCTCTTCCCAATGGGGGTATTTCTGGTTCAGCCAGGCCCGTTCGGCCCGCGACACGCCGGCCTGCGGCTTCCACCACACGGTCGGCCGGGTGAACCACACCCCCAGATGCAGGGCGTGATGGGTAGTCTCCAGGTTTTCCAGGAACTGGTCCCAGTACCAGGGCTTTTTCAGCCCGTAATCGTTCAAGGTGCGCATGTACTGAGTGATGATCCACTCCTCCATGAACTCCTTGTAGCTCTGCTTGCGGTGGGCCAGCGGGGTATAATAGTCCATCGCCGGGCCGGTCAGGATGGCGAACACCCGCCCGGTCAGCCAGAACATCTTATCCGCCACCCATTGCGCCCGGGCCGGATCGTGCTTCATCAGGATTTCGATGGTCGGCCCGCCCTGCTGGGCATGGCGCGCCTCGTCGGTCTGAATCGACGAGATCATGTTGGCGAAATTGATATCGCCCGAGGCCAGGGCATCGGCCGCCATGCCGACGAATTGCAGGTTGGTGAAGCCGGTCTCGAAGATCAGCGGCAACTGGATCGCGACATCGACCACATTGGCGTCGCAGGTGATGCCGTCGAGCAGGCGCCGCGCCGCAATGATCGCCCAGTTGTTGGTCTGATAGGCCTTGAGGGCCCAATCATATTGGGGGTCCTTGGGCACGAATTCATGAGCGAAGGCCAGGCTGATCTGGGCGTGGCGGATCTCGTCCAGCGCCCCCATCACGGCCATGTTGCGCCAGCCGCCATTGAGGCCGAAGCGGGCCATGCGCAATTCGCCGATCATGCCGATATATTCGATCAGCGAGGTCGCGCCGAAATGGGCCTTGGCGGTCGATTTCCAGCCCTCGTCCAGATCGTCGAAAACCTTCGACCGCTGCAGCGCCGCCTTGACGGCAAAGACCGATGTCTCCTTTTCCCGCTGCACCGCGACATATTCCGGATAGGTGATCTTGTAGCCTTCTTCCCAGTCCTTCCACGCCTCGCGCGGTACCGACCCGGTTCCCGACTGCCATTCCGGAAAAACCGCCTCGTCATCGGCATAGGCGAAGGCCCAGTCGACGTCGCGGACGATGTCCTGCCATTCTTCCCGTTGCATCCGTGTCATGGCTCTGGCTCCCTTCAGGCGGGCTCGGTCAGGCCGAGCTGCCGGTTCTGGCCGGCACGATCGGAATAGATCGTGACCGACTGGATTTTCTGTTCGCCGTCGATCTTGAACAGGAACAGGTAGGGCGAGGCGAAAGACCGGCCGGCACTGTGGACCGACCACCAGGGCTTGGCCTGGGTGCCATTCACCATGGTCTCCACAGCGACGGCGCCGGCCCCGTCGTCGGTGATCCCGGTCACCGCCAAGCCCAGATCGGGAAAGGCGTCGACCAGGGCCGTGAGGATCACCTTGCCGATGCCGCGCATCTTGCCGCTGCCGGACAACGTCCGCTGGCGCCCATGGAGGCGGAAGGCGACGTCGTTGAAGCTGGCCATGTCGTCGCATCGGTCGATCATGCCGTCGACATCGTGGGCCCCCAGGCAGGCCAGGAAGTCCAGCGCCGTCTGCGCCTGCGCCGACCGTGGGGCGGTCTGGCCGGAACGCTGTGCGGCGTTGGGGTCGCCATCGTCCAGGCGACCGGGAACCGCCGCCTCGAGCGGGCCGCGCGACCAGATTGCCCGCACCCCGGAAATCTGTTCGCCGGCCAGGTCGAAGATCCACGCCTGGGGCACGGCCAGGCCATTCGCCAGGCCATCGGCTGCGGGCGTCCGGGCGACCGCCTCGACCACCGCGCCATGGTCGTCGGCGACGATCGACGAAACGGCCAGCTGCAGATTCGGAAAGGCGGCGAAAAGCGCGTCCAGGTAGGGCCGGCCGTCGCTGCCCCAGCAGCCGCACAAGCCGGCGGGAACCACCGAGGTCGGCGTCTCGTCCGCGGCCAGAGTCCCTGGCCCCGCCAGATCGCGGCCGTTCAGCCGTTTAAAGAATGCTGCGGCTGTCCCCACAGCCGCTTCCGAGGCACCGGGGGTCATGCCGCCCGCCCTCTGTCCGTCAGGTGTCCGACAGGATCGGCAGAGCTTGTTCTCGCCGATGGCAGCGTGCTCGTCATTTATTCCTCCCTGGGCCGGGGTCGTTGCCCCCGCCGACGCTTTGACCTTCAGTTTCCCCGGTACCTCCGCCCTACCCCTATACTACCAAGTTGTCGTACCGGATTGTCCTACCATTTCCACAATGAGGACACATTATCGGCTCCGTGGCAAGCCTTGTGGACCGCCTGAGGCGGGGTTTTGCCATTGCTGCGGCCGCGCTCTGCGATGGCGGCGGCCTCAGTTTAGGTCGCTTGCGGTGTCATGGCCACCTCTACGGTCCCGCGTGCTGCGCTGCGCCATGGCAGGGGGGCCGGACCGGGGAACGGCAATGACCCCATGTTCGGCCCGGGGGTGCCGGCCGGTGGGGTGAAAGCGGGCTGGCGACGGCGACCGGCACGGGCGCATTTTCCGTTGGCGAAGCGATCCGATTGGTCGTCATACTTGCGGCCGATCGGCGGTGTTCGCCTGGAAGGGAAGACCATGAAAAACACGGTGGGGGTCGTGGCATTCATCGTCGGCGTGGTGGCACTGGGCGTGCTCGCCGTGAAACTGCAACCGAGTGCCCCGGAGGCCGCCGCGCCCGCGGCTGCCACCCCGGAGGCCGCCACCCCGGAGGCGGCTCCGGCCGAAACCGCTGCCGCCCCGGAGGCGGCTCCGGCACCGGTACCGGAGGCCGTTGCGGCGCCGGCACCGGCGCCCGTCAGCGGCGAGGGCGAGGTCGATATCGTTGCCTGGCCCGGCTATATCGAGCGGGGCGAGACCGATCCGGCCTATGACTGGGTAACCGGTTTCGAGGCGGCCACGGGCTGCAAGGTGAAGGTCAAGACCGCCGGCACCTCGGACGAGATGGTCGCGCTGATGAACGAAGGCGGCTTCGACCTGGTGACCGCCTCGGGCGACGCCTCGCTGCGCCTGGTCGCCGGCAAGCGTGTCCAGGCCATCGACACGGCGAAGATTCCCAGCTGGTCGGCAATCGATCCGCGCTTCCAGAACGCGCCCTGGCACACCGTGGACGGGGTTCATTACGGCGTGCCCTATCAGTGGGGCTCGAACGTCCTGATGTATAATACGGCGGTGTTCAAGGATCAGGCGCCGACCTCGTGGTCGGTGGTGTTCGAAGAGACCATCCTGCCCGACGGCAAGTCCAACAAGGGCCGGATCGAAGCCTTCGACGGCCCCATCTACATTGCGGACGCGGCGCTCTACCTGATGGCCCACAAGCCGGACCTGGGCATCCGCGATCCCTATGAACTGACCGAGGACCAGTACCAGGCGGCGCTGGCCCTGTTGCGCCAGCAAAAGAAGCTGGTCACGCGCTATTGGCACGACGCCATGGTGCAGGTCGACGACTTCAACAATGAAGGGGTTGCGGCCTCGTCGTCCTGGCCGTTCCAGGTCAATCTGATGCAGGCCGACAACAAGCCCATCGCCTCGACCATCCCGATGGAGGGCGCCACCGGCTGGGCGGACACCACCATGATGCATGTCGATGCGCCCCATCCGAAATGCGCCTATCTGTGGCTGGAACATTCGCTCCAGCCCAAGCTCCAGGGCGATCTCGCCTCGTGGTTCGGCTCGGTCCCCGTGGTCCTGGCGGGCTGCACCGGCAATGCCTTGCTGGGTGACACGGGCTGCGCCACCAACGGCCTGGACAATTTCGACCGGATCCGCTTCTGGCGCACCCCGACCGCCAAATGTTCGTCGCAGAACGACTGTGTGCCCTATTACCGCTGGGTCACGGACTACGTGGCGATATTGGGCGGGCGCTGACCGACCGGGGGCGCCGGCCATGGCGGCGGCCATCCGCTTAGCCGGTGTCTCCTGCCATTTCGGCGCCGTCCGCGCGGTCGACGCGGTGGATCTCGAGATCGCCGAGGGCGAATTCTTTGCCATGCTGGGCCCGTCCGGCTCGGGCAAGACCACCTGCCTGCGCCTGATCGCGGGCTTCGAGCAGCCCACCGCGGGGACCATCGAAATCTTCGGCGAAGGGGTCGATGGGGTGCCGCCCTATGCCCGGGCGGTCAACACCGTGTTCCAGGACTATGCCCTGTTTCCCCATATGCGGGTGCTGGAAAACGTCGCCTACGGCCTCAAGGTCAAGGGGGTTGCCCGCGCCGCGCGGGACGCGGCGGCCCGCGCCGCCCTGGCCCAGGTCGCCTTGGACGGCCTGGAAGGGCGCAAGCCGGCGGCTTTGTCGGGGGGGCAGCGCCAGCGTGTCGCCCTGGCCCGGGCCCTGGTCAACCGGCCGCGCGCCCTGCTGCTGGACGAGCCGCTGGGCGCCCTGGACCTGAAGCTCCGGGAGCAGATGCAGGTCGAGTTGAAAAGCCTGCAGCGCGAACTGGGCCTGACCTTTGTCTTCGTCACCCACGATCAGGGCGAGGCCCTGTCCATGGCCGATCAGGTGGCGGTGTTCGACCATGGGCGCCTGGTCCAGGTGGGGGCGCCGGCCGACATCTACGAGCGGCCCGCCAATGCCTTCGTGGCCGATTTCGTCGGCGGCGCCAATCTGTTGGTCGCCGCCGAGGCCGCCCTGCTCGGGGCGCCGGAGCAGCCCTGCAGCCTGCGCCCGGAAGCGATCCGCCTGGTCAGCGCGAACGACCCCTATAATCAGCCGCGCCTGGTCGGGCGCCTGGTCGACCTGCAATATCAGGGTGCCACGCGGCGCCTGATCGTTGCCCTGGACGCCCCTTTCGAGCGCCTGGTGCTGACCGCGGCCCTGCCCGCCCGGGCGGCGGAAGGCCTGGCGCCGGGCATGGTCCTGACCCTGACCTTTGCCCGGGATGCCCTGTGGCCGCTGGGGCCGGCGTGACCCTGGCGGCCGCCCCACCGGCTGGCGCCGGGCCCCTGCGGCGCCTGTCCGACCTGCTCTATCGGCGCCCGGCGGTCCTGCTGGGCCTGCTGCTGGCACCGCCCGTGCTGTGGCTGGGGCTGGTCTACCTGGCCAGCCTTGCGGCGCTGCTGGTCCAGAGCCTGTTCGCCGTCGACCCGTTTTCCGGCGTGGTGGTCTACCGGCCGACCCTTGCCACCCTGGCCGAACTGTTCCAGCCGGCCAATTTCGACATCATCCTGCGCAGTGTCGGGATGGCGGCGGCGGTCACCGCGGCCGACCTGATCCTGGCCTTTCCGATCGCCTATTACGCCGCCCGGCATGCCACGGGCCGGGTCAAGGCGGCATTCTACCTGCTGGTCATGATGCCCCTGTGGTCGAGCTACCTGGTCAAGGTCTATGCCTGGAAGCTGTTGCTCGCCAAGGAAGGCATCGTCTCCTGGCTGGCCGCGGCGACCGCCACCCAGGACCTGCTGGACGGCCTGCTGGCCGTGCCGGTGATCGGCGGCCCGTCCCTGTCGACCAGCTATATCGGGACCTTCCTGACCTTCACCTATGTCTGGCTGCCCTTCATGATCCTGCCGGTCCAGGCGGCGCTGGAACGGGTGCCGGGCAGCCTGATCGAAGCGGCTGGAGACCTTGGCGCCGCCCCGGGCCAGTGTTTTCGCGATATCGTCCTGCCGCTCGCCCTGCCGGGCCTGGCGGCCGGCTCGATCTTTACTTTCTCCCTGACCCTGGGCGATTACATCGTGCCGCAGATCGTCGGCGGCTCGGCGCTCTATATCGGGCAGGCGGTGCTGATCCATCAGGGCACCGCCGGCAATGTCCCCCTGGCCGCCGCCTTCACCCTGGTGCCGATCGCGATCATGGCGCTTTACCTGTGGGGCGCCAGGCGGCTGGGAGCCTTCGATGCGCTCTGAACGGCAGCGCACGCCCCGCCTGCTCAAGGCAGCGGCGCTCGGCGGACTGGTGTTCCTCCACCTGCCGCTGGCCATCGTCCTGCTCTATGCCTTCACCACCGAAGAGAAGAGCAACCAGTTCCCGCCGCCCGGGCTGACCCTGCACTGGTTCGCCGCCGTGTGGGACCGGCCCGACATCTGGGCGGCCCTCGGCCTGTCGCTGCGGGTGGCCGTGATCTCGACCGTTCTCGCCATGGTGCTGGGCACCCTGATCGCCGCCGCGCTGGCCCGCCGGCGCTTTTTCGGCCGCGAGGCGCTGTCCCTGATGGTCATCCTGCCGCTCGCCCTGCCGGGCATCGTCACCGGCATCGCCCTGCGCTCGGCCTTCAACCTGGCGGACCTGCCATTCAGCCTGTGGACCATCGTGCTGGGCCATGCCACCTTCTGCATCGTCGTCGTCTACAACAATGCGGTGGCCCGTTTCCGCCGCCTCTCGCCCAGTCTGGTCGAAGCCTCGATGGATCTGGGCGCCGATGCCTTCCAGACTTTCCGGTTCGTTGTTCTGCCCAATATCGGGACGGCCCTGCTGGCCGGCGGCATGCTGGCCTTCGCCTAGTCCTTCGACGAGGTGATCGTCACCACCTTCACTGCCGGCCAGCAATCGACCCTGCCAATATGGATGCTGAACGAACTGATTCGACCGCGCCAGCGGCCGGTGACCAATGTCGTGGCGGTGATCGTCATCGCCGTCACCTTCCTGCCCATTCTGGCGGCCTATTATCTCAGCCGCGACGGCACCACCGACGGTGCCGGCAGCGGCAAATGACAGGAGAGCTTCATGGCCGAAGCGCATGTATTCGCCACGGATATGCTGATCGGTGCCCGCCTGACCAAGGGCAGCGGCATGGAGGAGACGATCTATAATCCGCGGACCGGTGCCAGCCTGCTGAAACTGCCCGAAGCGACCGCCGCCCAGGTCGATGCCGCGGTCGGCGCGGCAACCGCGGCCTTCCCTCAATGGTCGCGCACCACCCCGGCCGAACGCTCCCGCGCCCTGTTTGCCCTGGCCGACCGGATCGAGGCCGAGGGCGAGGCCCTGGCCCGGGCCGAGGCGCTGAATTGCGGCAAGCCCTTTCATGCCGTGCTGGCCGACGAGATTCCCGCCATTGTCGATTGCTTCCGCTTCTTTGCCGGTGCGGTGCGGGTGCTGCCGGCCAGCGCGGCCGGCGAATATATCGCCGGTCATACCTCGATGGTCCGCCGGGACCCGGTCGGGGTGGTGGCCTCGATCGCGCCCTGGAACTATCCGCTG
>JAJFJE010000169.1 GCA_021774355.1 Alphaproteobacteria bacterium | reverse complement strand
ACCTGCCGCCCCTGCTGGTCACCGCCGAACGGGTCGCGGCAACCGTCGCCCAAGGCGTTCACGGCCGCCGCCGGGTCGGCCAGGGCGACAGTTTCTGGCAGTTCCGCGGCTATCACGAAGGCGACGAGGTGCGCGCCATCGACTGGCGGCAATCGGCCCGCAGCCCCCGCGTCTTTGTCCGCGACCGGGAATGGGAAGCGGCACAGAGTGTGTGGCTGTGGCTTGACCGCTCGGCGTCGATGCGCTGGCGGTCCGGCCCGCGCCTGCCCGAAAAGGGTGACCGGGCGGCCCTTCTGACCCTCGCCCTGGCCGCCCTGCTGTTACGCGGCGGCGAACGGGTCGGCCTGTTCGGCGAAGACCACCTGCCCCGCAGCGGCCGGACCATGCTGGTCGACCTGGCCGAACGGCTGGCCCGCCACCGCCCGGTCGAGCCCGGGCTCCCCGTGCCCGAGCGCCTGCCGCGGCATGCCGACCTGGTCCTGGTCGGCGACTTCCTGGCGCCGGAAGAGGTCGTCGAGGAGCGCCTCCTGGCCTTGGCGGCGCTCGGCGTGCGCGGTCATCTGCTGCAGGTCCTGGACCCGGCGGAATGTGAATTTCCCTATCAGGGCCGCTATCGCTTCACCGGCCCGGAAGGGGAAGGCAGCCTGCTGGTCGGCCGCGCCGAGGCCCTGGCCGAAGCCTACCGCCTGCGTCTGGCAGCCCATTTTTCCGCCCTGGAAGGCCTGGCCGGCCGGCTGGGCTGGACGATCTCGCGCCACCGGACCGACCATGGTCCCGAAACCGCGCTGATGGCCCTTTATCTGGCCCTGGGCGATCCGGCGGTGACGGCGTGACGGAGCCCGGGTCATGAGCGGCCTGGGGGTCCTTGGCTTTGCCAGTCCCTGGCTGCTGCTCGGCCTGGTGGCGCTGCCGGTGATCTGGTGGCTCGTGCGGGTCACCCCGCCGGCCCCGCGCAAGCTGGATTTCCCCGCCCTGCGCCTGCTGCTCGGCCTCGACCCCCGGGAGGAGAGCGCCGACCGCACCCCCTGGTGGCTGGTCCTGCTGCGCCTCGCAGTGGCAGGCCTGGTCGTCGTCGGCCTGGCCGGGCCGGTGCTCAATCCGGTGCGCATCGGCGGCGGCACCGGCCCGCTATTGCTGGTGATCGACGATGGCTGGGCGGCGGCCGCCACCTGGCCGGCGCGGCTGGCCGCGGTCGCGCCCTATGTCCAGGCGGCGATCGATGCAGAACGGCCGATCCGCCTGCTGACCACCGCGCCGACCGACGATGCCGTGACTCCGCCACCCCTGATCCCCGGCCGGGACCTGGCCGGCCGGCTCGCCGCGCTGATGCCCCAGCCCTGGGCGGTCGACCGGGGAGCGGCGGCACGGGCGGTCGACGCCTTGCCCGCCGGGGCCGTAACCGAAACCCTCTGGCTCTCGGACGACGTCGCCGACCCCGGCGCCACGCTGTTCGCGGAACGCCTCGCCCGGCTGGGGCCGGTGACCCGCCTGGTCCTGCCGCCGGGCCGTGCGCCGCTGGTCCTGACCCCGCCGGACGCGGTCGCCGATGGCCTGACGATCGGCGCCGCCCGCCCCCTGGGCGACGGCCCCCGCCAGTTGGCGGTCGCCGCGCGCAGCGACAGCGGCGCGCTGGTGGCCACGGCCGACCTGGTGTTCGGTGCCACGGATCACCGGGCCTCGGCAACGGTGCGTCTGCCGGTCGAGGCACGCAACCAGATTGCCCGGGTCGAACTGGTCGGCGAGGACTCTGCGGGCGCCACCTGGCTGCTCGATTCCCGCTGGCAGCGGCGGACGGTCGGCATCGCCGGCGACAGCGACCGCGACCAGGGGCGCCCCCTGGTTTCGGGCAGCTTCTATCTCGACCGGGCGATGCAGCCCTTTGCGGCGCTGCGCGAGGCCCCGCTCGACCAATTGCTGGCGGCAACCCCGCCGCCCGATGTCATCATCCTGGCCGATATCGCCCAGGTCGCCCCGGCCCTGCGCCCGACCCTGGAGGACTGGCTGGACAAGGGCGGCGTGCTGCTGCGCTTTGCCGGGCCGCGCTTCGCCGCCAATCCCGACGACCTGGTGCCGGTCACCCTGCGGCGCGGCGATCGCACCCTGGGCGGCGCCCTGTCCTGGACGGAACCCGCGGCAATCGCGCCGTTCCCGGCCGATTCGCCCCTGGCGGGACTGGTTGCGCCGCCCGACGTGCGGATTTTTCGCCAGGTCCTGGCCGAGCCGTCGGTCGAACTCGACCGGCGGACCTGGGCCCGGCTCGCGGACGGAACGCCCTTGATTACAGCCGCCAAGCGGGGCGGCGGCCTGCTGATCCTGGTCCACACCACGGCCAATGGCGACTGGTCGAACCTCGCCTTGTCGGGGCTGTTCGTCGACCTGTTGCGGCGCATCGTCGCTCTGGCCAAGGGCGGCGGCGGGGCCGCCGAGGAGGTCAGCCTGCCGCCCCTGGCGAGCCTCGACGGCTTCGGCCGGATCGGCCCGGCCAGGGCCGGAAGCCTGGCCGTGTCGAGCCGCGCGATCGATACCACCGCGGCGACCCCGCGCCACCCGCCCGGCTATTACGGCGACCGCAGCGCGCGGCGCGCGCTCAACCTGGCCGTCGTGCCGGACACCCTGGTCCCGCTGCCCGGCTTCAGCGGCGTCCGGGTGGAGATTCCGCAAAGCGGCGCAGAGACCCCGCTCGGCCCCTGGGCAATCACTTTTGCCCTGCTGCTCGGCCTGATCGATCTGGCCGTCGCCCTGCTGCTGTCGGGGCGGCTGACCCGGGTTGCCGCCCTGGTGCTGGGCGGCCTGCTGGTCGCCGCGCCGCTGACCGGCGCGCGGGCGGCGCCGCTGTCGCCGGCCGAAGCGGCGGCGCAGATCCGGCTGGGTTATGTCGTCACCGGCGACTTTGCCGTCGACGAGATGAGCGAGGCGGGCCTGAAAGGCCTCAGCCTGGCCTTGACCAGCCGGACCTCGGTGGAACCGGCCGATCCCGTGCCGGTCAACCTGGAGGCCGATGAGCTTGCCTTCCTGCCCCTGCTCTATTGGCCGATGACACCCGGCTATGCCCCTTCGGCCGCCGCCCTGGCCCGGCTCGACGGCTATGTCCAGGCCGGCGGCGTGGTGCTGTTCGATACCCGTGACGGCGATCTCGGCGACGGCGCGCCCAACCTGGTGGCCGGCCCCGGCGCCGAAGCCCTGCAACGGGTCCTGGCCGGGATGGACGTGCCGCCCCTGGTGCCGGTTCCTGCCGACCACGTCCTGACCCGCGCCTTCTACCTGCTGCAGCAATTCCCCGGCCGCCACGACAGCGGCACCCTATGGGTCGAGGCCACTGCCCGGCCCGACACGGACGGCGTGTCGTCCTATATCATCGGCGCCAATGACTGGGCGTCGGCCTGGGCGGTCGATCCCACCGGGCGCCCCATCGCCGCCCTGGACGGCGGCGGCGTGCGCCAGCGGGAACTGGCCCTGCGTTTCGGCATCAACCTGGTGATGTATGCCCTGACCGGCAACTACAAGGCCGACCAGGTCCATGTTCCGGCCCTGCTGGAGCGCCTGGGGCAATGATCGGCGACCTGTCCTTCCTGCCCCTGGTGCCGCCGTGGCTGATCCTGGCCATTGCGCTTGCCGCCGCGGCGCTGCTCGGGCTGTCGGCGCTGCGCCGCGGCCGCGGCACCATTCTGCGCGGGGGGGCCTTTCTGTGCGGCCTTGCCGTCCTCGCCAACCCGATTATCGGCGATGCCGACCGCAAGCATCTGGACGACATCGTCCTGGCGGTGGTCGACCGTTCGCCTAGCCAGGAGATCGGCGACCGGGGCGCGGCGACCAGTCGGGCGGTGGCGGCGCTCGAGGATCGCCTGGCCCGGCTGCCGGATTTCGAGTTGCGGGAAATCACCGCCGGCGGCGGCCCGGACGGGACCCTGCTGACCCAGGCGCTCGAACAGGGCCTGGGCGACATCCCGCGCGAACGCCTGGCCGGGGTCGTGGTGATCACCGACGGGCGGGCGGCGGACGCGCCGGCGGCCGACCGCCTGGCCGACCACCCGCTGCTGACCAACGCCCCGCTTCATCTCCTGCTGACCGGCCGGCCCCAGGAACGGGACCGCCGCCTGACGGTGCTCGAGGCACCCAGCTATGCGGTGATCGGCCAGGCGGCCACCATCACCCTGAGGGTCGACGACGGCGAGCCTGGAACCCCCGGGGCCGAGACCGCGGCCCTTGCCGATGTCAGCCTGTCGCTCAACGGCGGGACCGCGCTGCCGCGGCGGGTGCCGGTCGGCCAGGCGGTGAGTTTCGAGGTGACGCCCGACCGCCGCGGCCCGAACACGGTCGATATCGCGGTCGCCCCGGGACCCGATGAACTGACCCCGCTGAACAACCGGGCGGTGCTGACCATCAACGGCATCCGCGACCGCCTGCGGGTGCTTCTGGTGTCGGGCGCGCCCCATATGGGCGAGCGGGCCTGGCGCAACCTGCTGAAGGCCGATCCGGCGGTCGACCTGGTGCATTTCACCATCCTGCGGCCGCCGACCAAGCAGGACGGCACGCCGGTGGTGGAATTGTCGCTGATCGCCTTTCCGACCCGGGAACTGTTCGAGGAAAAACTGTCCGAATTCAGCCTGGTGATCTTCGACAATTACCAGAGTCAGGGGGTCCTGCCGACCAGCTACCTGGACAATGTGGCGCGCTATGTCGAAGCCGGCGGCGCCCTGATGGTCGCCGTCAGCCCCCATGCCGACGAACCCTTCGGCCTGTTCGAGACGCCCCTGGCCAAGGCCCTGCCGGCGCTGCCGGTCGGCCCGGACATCGTGGCGCCGGTCCGCCCCACCCTGACCCCCGAGGGGCGGCGCCACCCGGTCACCGCCTTGCTGCCACGGGCCGTGGGGAGCGATGGCCAGCCGCACTGGGGCCAATGGTTGCGCATGGCGGACATGCAGACCCGCTCGGGCACGACGGTCATGCAGTCGTCCGAGGGGCGTCCCCTGCTGGTGCTCGACCGGGCCGGCGAGGGCCGCGTCGCGCTGCTGCTGTCCGATGAAAGCTGGTTGTGGCAGCGCGGCTTCGACGGCGGCGGGCCGCTGGCCGAACTGTTGCGCCGCACCGCCCACTGGCTGATGAAAGAGCCCGATCTCGAAGAAGAGGACCTGCGGGCCAGTGCCAGCGACCGCCGGATCAGCATCGAGCGGCGCAGCGTCAAGCCGGACCCGCTGCCGGTGACGGTGGTGACGCCCTCGGGACAGACCCTGACGGTTCCCCTGGAGGATCATCCCGACGGGATCGCCACGGCCCAGATCGACGGCACCGGCGACGGCGTCTACCGGATCACCGACGGGGTCCATTCGGTGGCCCTGCCGGTGGGCGCCGTCGGCGGCAAGGAATTTTCCGACATTCGGGCCAGCGATGTCCCCTTGCACCCGGTGGTCGCGGCCAGCGGCGGCAGCAGCCGCTTCCTGGTGGCGGGGCTGCCCGATATCCGGCCGGCCCGGCCCGGCCGCCCGATGGCCGGCGAGGGCTGGATCGGGCTGCGCCAGAACGGCGTCGACGAGATCACCAATATCCGCGAGGTGCCGCTGCTGCCCGCCGTCCTGGCCCTGGCGCTGATCCTCGGCCTGCTCGGCGGCGCGTGGCTCCGCGAGGGTCGCTGACCGCGCCCCTCAGGCGACCGCCCCTCAGGCGACCGCCTGGCGGCGCAGTTCCGGCGGCAGCCACTTGCCGACCATCCCGGTCAACTGGGCCACCGCGCCGGGCGCCAGGCCGCGGGCGAGGAAGCGCTGCCGGTCGACCCAACCGGGCAGTTCGACCTGGGCACAGGGTTCGCCGGTGAAGCCGAATTTGGCGTAGTAGTCGACATCGCCGACCAGCAGCACCACCTTGTGGCCGCGCCGCTGGGCCTCGGCCAGGCCGTGCCACATCAGGCCGACGCCGATGCCTTCGCCGCGGCGGCCGGGATCGACCGCCAGGGGACCAAGCAGCAGCGCGTCGGTGGTGCCGCCGATCAGGATCGGCCAGAAACGCAGCGAGCCGACCAGCACGCCCTGGTCATAGGCGACGAAGCACAGCGCGGGATCCGCCGCCACGCCGTCACGCAGGCGATAGACGGTCTTCTTGAAACGATCGGGTCCGAAGGCTTTGTCGATCAGGGCTTCGATGGCGGCCGCATCTTCGGCCTGTTCAAGCATCAATGTCGTCATGACCACACCAGAGCGATGGGTGAAATCGGCGCCGAGACCCCGTGGACGGGGTCAGGACTCAACGGCCGCTTGCGGCGTGTGGCCGCACGCAAGCAGGGACAGACTGTCCTGGGCTGGTCGCTCGTCGTCGCAGGAATCGAGAAATCATGAGACATCACACCTGGGTCGACCATGGATAGCACGGGATCGGCTACCGGCCAAAGTCCTTCCAGCAACCCCGCCCGCGCGCAAAAGATCCTTGCCACCGGCCCAAACCACGCCATGATTCGCGCCTGCTGCCGAAAGACGGTTTCGTGCGGGCGACCGGGGTGATCCGGCCGGGTGATCGGTTCGTTGACACAAAAGCGCCGGCTTTCTATGGTGCGGCGCGGCAAAGCATGGACTCCGATGACGACTATCGGGATGATCAAGACCATTGCTGGGTCGTTCCCGTGCACAAGTGCGGAGCATAGCGCATGAAGGTCTTGGTGCCCGTCAAACGGGTCGTCGACTACAATGTAAAGATCCGCGTCAAAGCGGACGGCAGTGGGGTTGACCTCGCCAATGTGAAGATGTCGATGAATCCGTTCGACGAGATCGCGGTCGAGGAAGCGGTCCGTCTGAAGGAGGCCGGCAAGGCAACCGAAGTCATCGTCGTCTCGATCGGCCCCCAGGGCGCGACCGAGACCTTGCGGGCCGCTCTGGCCATGGGCGCCGACCGCGCTTTGCTGATCAAGACCGATGCGGTGGTCGAGCCGCTGGCGGTGGCCAAGCTGCTGAAGGCGGTGGCGGACGGCGAACAGCCCGGCCTGGTGATTCTGGGCAAGCAGGCGATCGACGACGATGCCAACCAGACCGGCCAGATGCTGGCGGCGCTGCTGGGCTGGCCCCAGGGCACCTTCGCCTCGAAGGTCGCGCTCGACGAGGGCGGCGTCGCCGTCACCCGCGAGATCGACGGCGGGCTGGAAACCGTCAGGCTGGCGCTGCCGGCGGTGGTGACCTCGGATCTGCGCCTGAACGAGCCGCGCTATGCCAGCCTGCCCAACATCATGAAGGCCAAGAAAAAGCCCCTGGACGAGAAAAGCCCGGCTGATTTCGGGGTCGATATCACGCCGCGCCTGACCGTGCTGAAGGTGGAAGAGCCGCCGAAGCGCCAGGCCGGGGTCAAGGTCGCGAGCGTTGCCGAACTGGTGAACAAGCTGCGCAACGAAGCCGGGGTGATCTGACATGACCGTCCTGGTTCTTGCCGAAAACACCAATAGCGCCTTGAAGCCGGCCACCCTGAATGCGGTCACCGCCGCCCTTGCCCTGGGCGGCGCGGTGACCGTCCTGGTCGCCGGCAGCGGGGTCGCCGGCGTGGCCGCCGAGGCGGCCAAGATCGCCGGCGTCGCCACGGTGCTGGTGGCCGACGACGCGCTCTACGACCACCATCTGGCCGAACCGATGGCGGCCCTGATCGCCGGGCTGGCCGGGCCCTACGACCATGTGGTGGCGCCCGCGACCACCGGCGGCAAGAACATCCTGCCGCGGGTCGCCGCGCTGCTCGACGTCAGCCAGATTTCCGACATTGTGAAGGTGCTGGCGCCGGATACCTTCGTTCGCCCGATCTATGCCGGAAACGCCATGGCGACGGTGCAGTCGGGCGACGCCAAGAAGGTCATCACGGTGCGCACCACGGCCTTTGCCAAGGCGGCGGTGGGGGACGGGACCGCCACGGTGGAAGCCGTGCCCGCGGCCGCCGATCCGGCCCTGTCGAGCTTTGTCGGGGCCGAATTGTCGACCTCGGACCGGCCGGAACTGACAGCCGCGCGGATCATCATCTCGGGCGGCCGGGGCATGCAGTCGGGGGACCATTTCCACCTCCTGGACAAGATCGCCGACAAGCTGGGCGCCGCGGTCGGCGCCAGCCGGGCGGCGGTCGATGCCGGCTTCGTGCCCAATGACTATCAGGTCGGCCAGACCGGCAAGATCGTCGCCCCCGAACTTTATGTCGCTGTGGGCATTTCCGGTGCCATCCAGCATCTCGCCGGGATGAAGGACAGCAAGGTCATCGTGGCGATCAACAAGGACGAGGAGGCGCCGATTTTCCAGGTCGCCGACTATGGCCTGGTCGCCGATCTCTTCAAAGCGCTTCCAGAACTCGAAGCGGAACTGTCGAAGTAAACAGCGCCGACGCGCGGACGGGACAAGACCCATGAGCCTGCAGAAGATTGGCGTCATCGGCGCCGGACAGATGGGCAACGGTATCGCCCATGTCTGTGCCCTGGCCGGGCTGGACGTGGTCATGTCCGATGTCTCGCTGGACCGGGCCGAACATGGCCTCGAGGTGATCAAGGGCAACCTGCACCGCCAGGTCCACAAGGGGCTCATCTCCGACGCCCTCGCCGCCGCCGCCATCGCCCGGATCGTCCCCGCCGGCGGCCTGGAGAAATTCGGCGACAGCGACCTGGTGGTCGAGGCGGCGACCGAGCACGAGGCGACCAAGAAGGCGATCTTTCGCGAACTCTGTCCCAAGCTGAAG
>JAJFJE010000168.1 GCA_021774355.1 Alphaproteobacteria bacterium | reverse complement strand
CGGCCGCCGGGGCCGGACCCGTCCGGCTTCGGCCTGTCACGTAAAACTGCCAGGGAAAACAACGCCGTTCGTCCTGCCGCATCGGCAATTGCCTGGAATATGAGCGCTTTTTCAGACCTGTCTAAAAAACGGACAGATCGGCCAAAATTTCGCCATCATCTTCGACGATTAAAAAATTAAATAAAAATATCAATATGATAGCAGTTCTATCTTGCATACAAAACTGTATGCGGATGCTAGGGAAGGGCTGGAAGGTGGCTCTCGACATAGTGATGGGAGGCATCCCGGACGGTCAGGATATGGCTGCGCATGGCCGTGGCGGCGCCGTCGGGATCACCGCGCAGGATGCAGGTGACGACCTTGTCGTGCTCGTCGAGCGACTGCCCGAGGCGGCCGACCACCCGGAACTGGGCCCGGCGAAACGGCGCCACCCGCCGGCGCATGGCCTGGGCCATCTCCAGCAGCGGGCCGTTGTGACAGCCACGATAAAGTGCCATGTGGAATTGCTGGTTGACCCGCTCATAGGCCTGGATATCGCCGCTCTGGACCAGGCCCAGGCTGGCCCGGTGCAAGGTCTGCAGGGCATCGCGTTCGGCGGCGCTCATATGCTGCGCCGCCAGGCGGGCGCAGGCCGCCTCCAGCTCGGCCATGGCCGCGAACATCTGGGTCAGCCGCTCGCGGGTGATCACGGTCACCACCACCCCGCGATTGGGCCGCTTCTGCACCAGGCCCATGGCTTCGAGCTGGCGCAGCGCCTCGCGGACCGGGGTGCGGGACACCCCGAAGCGGGTCGCCAGGCCCATCTCGTCCAGCCGGATGCCGGGCAGCAGGGTGCCCTCCATGATGTCGTCGGCCAGTTGGCGGCACAATTCGTCGACCCGGCTGGGTACCGTATCGTCCGCCGGCCTGCGCATGCTCGCCACGTTCTTCCTGGTTGCCATTCCGTCGCTCCTGCCTGGCAGTGTCCACCGCGCCGGGATTCCGCTCAAGCGATGTTCAGTGTGGCCCGTGCGGTGGCGCCCGGATGTCATCCGTCATCCGTCAGGCGGTCCGGTGGGCCGCCGCGCCAGGCGCCAGACGAAGGGTACCGCGCCGATCACCAGGGCGATGCGGATCACGTGCATGGCCGAGACGAAGGCGGTGTCGGTGCCGATGCTCAGGGCGACCAGGCTCATCTCGGCCAGGCCGCCGGGAGCGAGCGACAGCATCACGGCATGGGGGTCGAGGCCGAGCGGCGCCGCCACCGCGGCGGCGAGGACCCAGGCGCTGCCGATCATGCCCAGGCTGGACAGGATGGCGAGAATGATCGGCCGCCACAGGCTGGCCAGGGTGACGCCGGCGAACATGGTGCCGAGCGAGGCCCCGATCACCACCTGGGAGATCGCGACCAGCTCGACCGGCGGCCGGGCCTCGCTCAGCCCGGCAAGGTGCAGTGCCGCCGAGACGGCCAGCGGCCCGGTCAGGGCGGGGGTGGGAAACCGCAGCAGGCGGCCCAGCGGCAGCCCGCTCAGGGCCGCCAGGACCAGCCACAGGGCATCGCCCGGCAGGATATCCAACAAGGTGGTGGTGCCGGCGGGCAGGGCCGGCACGGCGCGTCCGGCCAGGCCGGTGAACAGGAACGGCACGACCATGACGACGGTCATGATCCGGGTGGCGTGAATGACCGAGACGATCTTGGCGTCGCCGCCATTGCTCTCGGCCAGCAGGGCCATGATGCTGATGCCGCCGGGTGTTGCCGCGAAAAAGCCGGTCACCGGGTCGAGCCCGCCGAAGCGGCGGAAAAAGGCGACGCAGGCGAGGGTGGCCGCGGCCAGGAAGACGATCTGCAGGCCGATCGCCGGCAACCAGCCGCCGATCACTCCGAGCAGTTCGGGGTGGAAGGCGCTGCCCAGCAGGACCCCCAGCACCATGATCATGCCGCTGCGCAGGCGCAGCGGCACCCGGGCGTGGAAGCCGGCAAGGGCGGCGGCCATGACGGCCAGCATGCTGCCCAGCATCCAGGCCAGGGGCAGGTGCAGGGCGTGGAACACGATGCCGCCGGCCGCACCGAGCGCCAGGGTCGCAGCCACCCTGGGCATCAGGGCAGGAATTGCTCGGCGATGATCCGCTCGGCCAGGGCGCCGCCCGGATCGAACAGGAGATCCAGGGCGATCGACCGGTCCTCGGCGATGGCGACGTCGACGACGCTGCGGACCTCGGTATTGTCGGCCACCGCGGCGACCGGCCGCTTGTCGCTTTCCAGCACCTCCAGCCGGAGCTGAGCGCCCCGCGGCAGCAGGGCGCCGCGCCAGCGCCGGGGGCGGAAGGCGCTGATCGGGGTCAGGGCGAGGACCCCGGCGTCGTGCGGCAGGATGGGTCCGTGGGCCGAAAGATTATAGGCGGTGCTGCCCGCCGGGGTGGCCAGCAGGATGCCGTCGCAGGTCAGCGACTCGAGCCGCACCCGGCCGTCGATCGAGATCCGGATGCGCGCCGCCTGGTGGGTCTCGCGGAACAGCGACACCTCGTTGATGGCAAGGCCGACCTGGCGCCGGCCATCCGCCTGGCGGGTGCGCATGCGCAGCGGGTTGAGGACCGAGGCCTCGGCCCGGGCCAGGCGTTCGGCCAGGTCGTCCTCGGAAAACTCGTTCATGAGGAAGCCGACGGTGCCCAGATTCATGCCATAGACCGGCACCCGCCGCTCGGGCGCCATGGCCATCACCTGATGCAGGGCCTGCAGGATCAGGCCGTCGCCGCCCAGGGCGACAAGGACCTCGGCGTCGGCGCCGGCCTCGCCATAGCGTCCGCGCAGGCGGCTCAACGCCGCTTCCGCCTCCGGGGTCGAGGCGGCGAGGAAGGCGATGCGATCTCGGTTCATGAAAGTTGCGGCGACATCCCAAATGACCGGTCCGCCGTGCCCCGCCGTTGCGGCGGGGCCGGTACGCGAACCGCCGGAACCCGTCCGGCCGGCGCAATCATAGCATCGCCCGTCGGATCGCGGACAAGCCCCGATCCGGCATGAGGGGGGCGCGGGCCGCGCCGGACCGTGAAACGGCTCCTGCGTCGTTTTCCCACCCCCGATCACCGGGCGCGCGGGTTATCGTGGTGCCGACGATGCAAACGCAACGGCTGGCGAGTGGACCGTGTCTGAGGCGATCGATCAGCCCCTCCGTGTCGCGATCCTGGGCGCGGGCGACGTGGTCATTCATCGGCTTCTGCCGGCCCTGAGCCGGGCCCGAAGCCGCTGGCCCATCGGCCCGATCACCCTTCACGATATAGGCATGGGCGCGCCGCTCCCGGAGACGTCCGGCGCCCGCCTCATGGGCCATCCGACATCCCTGTCGGCGGCCGAAGCCGCGGCGGAGGCGGATCTGGTGTTCATCTGCACTCCGCCCGACCAACATGTATTCTATGTCGATTTCTTTCTGGATCGTCATACGCATGTCGTATGTGAAAAGCCGATCAGCTCAAGTCGTGAAGAAATATTTTCGCTTGATCGTTTCGTTGGGCGCCAGGACCGCCTGTTCTGCCTCAGTTATTACACGCTCGAGAAGGCCGCGCCTTATTCGTATTTTCTGCACCAATGGCCGGAGCTTTCAGATTGCATGTCCGGTGCGATCGCAAGTCCGACGGGCGGGTCCCGGACGATCAATCCGGCGGCACTTGACGGGGTGATTGCGGAGTATCGCAGCCGGCTGGGGGCGCTGACCGGCGCCCGGGCCTGGCTGCTCGAAGGCACCGAACGCTCGTCGTCGGCGACGGTCCGGCGGTGGGCGCTGGATCCCGGGATGCTGCTGTTCGAGACCGGGATTCACGGCCTGCTGTTGGTCGAGGCGGCCGGCGCGGTGTTGGGAGCGGGGCGGCGCGGCGATGGCTGGCGCTGGCACGTGGCCGGGCGCGGCACCGCGGTCGAATCGGCGGTTGCCGGTGCCGCCACCTGTCTGCGCCTGGAGGGCGAATGGTCCCCCGGGGCGGCGGCCGGGCCGCGAGCCGAGCTGGTGGTCGGGAAATATATCCCGCACCACCGTACCGGCCGTTTCCTGTCCGTCGCGGCCGCGGGTGGCACCCTCCATGCCGACCTGGATCGGCGGCGGGTCCGGGTCAGCCTGACCGATCACCCGGACGCCGTGCTCGAATTGTCGCTCGCCGACGGCTATGAGGGCAAATACGACCTGCAGGTCGAGCTGGTATGCCGCTGGCGCCTGCAGCCGGACGCCCGGTCCGGCCGTGACGGGGTGCGCGAGCAGGCGGGCGTCCTGCGCTGGCTGGCGGCGAATGCGGTGGCGATGGAGCAGGGGCCCATGGTGACCTGCGAGGCCGATGCGCCCTCGCCGATCCTGGACCGCCTGCTGGGGCTGCCCGGCACGGCGGCAGGCGGGGATTAGGCCGGGACCCGGCGGCGGTCACGCGGGCGGGCGCAACGGCCGCACCTCAAGCAACTGGCAAATGGTCGGAAGGTGGCGGCCCCGGTCGCGGTCGAGGACGATCTGGTCGACCTTGAACAGGGCCTGGAAATAGGGCTCGCTCCCGGCGATCACCTCCAGGCGCCGGCCGACATCGGTGCCCAGGAAATCCTCGCTCAGGACGATGCGGGTCGCTTCCGTGCCCGGGCCGATATTGCCCGCCCAGACCGTGACCGCCCGATTCCGGATCACCGGATGGGGCAGCTTCGAGAACAGCAGATAGGCGTCCCGCGGCTGGCCGTCGCGTTCGAGAAAGCTGTCATAGGTGCGGCGGCGGCCGACATCGCGGATCTGGTAGTTCGGCTCGACCACCGACTTGCCGTTGAGCATCCGCCGGACCGTCCGCTCCGACACGTCGGTGAAATGGGCGAATTCCAGCCGGTAGGGCCGCCCGTCGGCATCGCAGATGGTGTGCTGTCCGATGCAGGTGAAGCATCGGTTGGAAAACAGGTTGGTGGCCGGCGAACCGATGCAGATCAAGGCCGTGTCCATGGTCAGGTCCGGGCCGTCCGGCAGGATCCTGCAGTCGCGGTCCAGCGCGAAGAAGCTGTTGATCGCGGTGATCGCCGCCAGGTCGTCGTCCGGCGTCGCCTCGCGGTTGTAGATGACGTTGCCCGGCCGGAAATAGAACTGGCTTCCCAGGTCCCGCAAAAAAATGTCCCGGTACCGGGACATGTTGCGGACGCTTTGCCGCGCCTCTTCGGGGATTTCCTTGATGCGGTCGACCAGCCAGGCGGTGCCGCCGGTAATGGTGGGCATGGCGGCGACCCCGGCGAACGCCATCGTCAGGAACTCGTTGCTCAGGAACTGCCGGCGGGTGGGCCGCCGCTCCTCCTCGGCGTGGCGCGGGGCGGTCCCCGTCCCGGTCGCCATCCGGCCGGTCGCCATCCGGTCGGTCGCCGCGGGGCGGGGCGCCGCGGGGCGGGGCGCTTCCGGGGCGGCGGGAGCGGCGATGCCGGCCTCCGGCTCCTCCGCCGGCTGGCAGGCGACCACGGGCGGGTCGCCCGCTGGGGGAGCGGTTGCTGGAGGAGCGGCCGCCGGAGGAGCGGCCGCGGGGGCATCGGCGATGACGGGCGGCGACCGGTTCGTCATGTGGCGTAGGCGTCTTTCATCGCCATCCCTGACGAACACCATATTACCACCAACATGGCCGCCGACAACAACCGAGGCGTTATTCTTTCCCGATTTGGGACCGCGTCCTCAACCGCCGGTAACGCTCATATGGCGGGCGACGGCGGGGCGGTCGTGCCGGCGATCGATCACGAAATCATGGCCCTTGGGCTTGCGGGTCATGGCCTCGCGGATCGCCGCTTCCAGGGTCTGGTCATCGACCCCGGCGCGCAGCAGGTCGCGGAAGTCGTAGGAATCGTCCTGGCCCAGGCACAGATAGAGCGTGCCGGTGCAGGTCAGGCGCACCCGGTTGCAGGATTCGCAGAAATTATGGGTCAGGGGGGTGATGAAGCCGATCCGCCCGCCGGTCTCGGCGACCCGGTAGTAGCGGGCGGGACCGCCGGTGCGGTGGTCGCTGTCTTCCAGGGTGAAGCGCCGGCCGAGCGCCGCCTTGACCAGGGACAGCGGCAGATATTGGTCGGTGCGGTCGCCGTCGATGTCGCCCAGCGGCATGGTCTCGATGAAGGTGACTTCGTGGCCCGCATGGTGGGCCCATTCGATCATGGCAACGAACTCGTCGTCGTTGACACCGCGCAGGGCCACCACATTGAGCTTGATCTTGAGGCCGGCCGCGGCGGCGGCGCGGATCCCGTCGAGCACGACATCGAGCTTGCCGCGCCGGGTGATGGCGGCAAAGCGCCCGGCGTCCAGGCTGTCCAGGCTGACATTCAGGCGGCGCACCCCGGCCGCGGCCAGGCCTTCCGCATGGCGCGCCAACTGGCTGCCATTGGTGGTCAGGGTCAGTTCGTCCAGGCCGCCGGCGGTCAGGTGGCGCCCCAGGCTGCCGATCAGGCCCATGATGTCCCGGCGCACCAGCGGCTCGCCGCCGGTCAGGCGCAGCTTGCGCACGCCCAGGCGGATGAACGCCGAACACAGCCGGTCCAACTCGTCATAGGTCAGGATCTCGGCCTTGGGCAGGAACTGCATCTCCTCGGCCATACAATAGACGCAGCGAAAGTCGCAGCGGTCGGTGACCGAGACGCGCAGGTAGCTGATCCGCCGCTGGAACGGATCGATGAGCGGGGCGGCGGCACCCCCTTGTGTCATATGGCCTTGCATCGGCCGTATATAGCATCGACTCCCGCTGCCTCCCACTCGTTCTGCACGGGCGCCGCTTATTCAGCATGCTTGACGGGGCCGCCAGCGCCCCCGACCATCCGCGGCCGGGATCGAAGGGAGGCGGGCATGACGGGCCGGAACCTGCTGGCAATCGACCAGGGCACCACCTCGACCCGGGCGATTATGTTCCGCGACGGCCGCCCCCAGGGCGCGGCGCGGCGCGACCTGGTGCCGCATTACCCCGCCGAAGGCTGGGTCGAGCACGACCCGGAAGCGCTCTGGCAGACCGTGCTGGCAACGGCCCGCGAGGTCTTGGCGGCCCTGCCCGGCGGCGCCGGCGCGGTGGCGGCCCTCGGCCTCACCAATCAGCGCGAGACCACCCTGCTGTGGGAGCGCGAGGGCGGCCGGGTGCTCCATCCCGCAATCGTCTGGCAGGACCGCCGCACCGCCGATTTTTGTGCGGCCTTGCGCGACCAAGGCGCGGGCACGCTGATCGCCGCCCGCACCGGCCTGGTGATCGATCCCTATTTCTCGGCGACCAAGCTGGCCTGGCTGCTCGACCATCTGCCCGGGACGCGGGACCGGGCGCGGCGCGGCGAACTGTGCTTCGGCACGGTCGACAGTTTCCTGCTGTGGCGCCTGACCGGCGGCCGGCTCCATGTGACCGATGCGACCAATGCCGCCCGGACCATGCTGTTCGATATCAACCGCCAGACCTGGGACCCGGAACTCCTGGCGCTGTTCGATATTCCCGCCGAACTGCTGCCCGCGGTGCGGGACAGCGCCGGCGATTTCGGCGCCACCGTTCCCGACCTGTTCGGCGCGGCCATTCCGATCCGCGGCGTGGCCGGCGACCAGCAGGCGGCGGCGGTGGGCCAGGCGTGCTTTTCCGCCGGTGCCATCAAGGCGACCTACGGCACCGGCTGCTTCGTCCTGGTCCATACCGGCGCGGCGCCCATCGCCTCCCGTCATCGCCTGCTGTCGACGGTCGCCTGCCGGCTGGGCGACCAGCCGGGCTACGCCCTGGAAGGCTCGATCTTCGTCGCCGGCGCGGCGATCCAATGGCTGCGCGACGCCCTGAAGCTGTTCCCCGAGGCGGCCATGACCGCCGCCCTGGCGGCGACGGCCAAGGCCGATTCCAATGTCGTGCTGGTTCCCGCCTTCACCGGACTGGGGGCACCCCATTGGGCGCCCGCCGCCCGCGGCGCCCTGTTCGGCCTGACCCGCGACAGCGGCATAGCCGAACTGACCCGGGCGGCGCTGGAGGCGGTCGCCTTTCAGACCCGCGACCTGACCGCGGCGATCGCCCAGGATCTGGCCGCCCAGGGCCGGCCGGCGCCGACCAGCCTGCGCGTCGATGGCGGCATGGTGGCCAATGACTGGCTGATGCAATGCCTGGCCGACCTGACCGGCCTGGCGGTCGAACGGCCGGTGGTCAGCGAAACCACCGCCCTGGGAGCCGCCCTGCTGGCCGGGTTCGGGGCGGGGCTGTACGGCTCGACCCGGGACCTGGCGGCGAGCTGGGCGCTCGACCGCCGGTTCGAGCCGCGCCTGGGTGCCGCCGAGCGCGACCGCCGCTATGGAACATGGCAGGATGCGGTCGCCCGAGTCTTGCAGCCCTCGACGACCAGGCCATGATGGTCCCGCCCATGAGGAACCCGTTGATGCATCGCCGCCAGTTTATCGCCTTCGGCGTTGTCCTGCCGCTTGCCGCCTGTCACGCCGTGCTGCGCGACGATCCGCCTTTGATCGTCACCGGCACGCTCAATTACCGCCAGCGCATCGCCCTGCCGCCGGACGCCGCCGCGATCGTCCAACTGGTCGATATCAACGGCAAGGCGCCGCCCGGCACCCTGGTCGCCCAGCAGATCATTGCGCCGGCGGGCCAGGTGCCCATCCCCTTCACCTTGCGCTTCGATCACAATGACCTGCCGCGCCAGGTGGACCTGACCATCGTCGCCCGCATCCAGGCCGGCCCGCGGCTGCTGTTCGTCAATACCCTGCGCACCCGGGTGCGCCCTGCCGATCTGGGCCGGCCGTTCGAGATCTGGCTTGATCCGGCCGGCTGACGGCGCCGCGCTGCTCTGCGCCCTGGCCCTGGCCGGCTGTGCCGCCACCCCGGAGATGCCGTCGGGGGCGCCGGGCCCCGGCCGCCTCTGTGCCAGCGGGCTGGTGACCTATCGGGAGACGCTGGCCCTGACCCCGGAGGCGCGGCTTGATCTGCGGGTGGTCGACCTGTCCCGGGGCATGGCGGCGGTGACCGTGCTGGCCAAGGTCGAGGGGCGGATCGCCGGGCCGGTGCCGCGGCCCTTCCGCATCTGCTACGACCCGGCCGGTTTCGGAATGGAAGCCAAGCCGGCTTTGCGCGCCTGGATCGAGGATCGTCAGGCAACACTGTTCTACAAGCGGGCGGCGGTCCTGCTGCCGCCCGACCAATCGGTCGATAATGTTTATCTGGTGCTCGACGCCCTGGGTTCCACGGGCGGCGACGGTCGCTGAGGAGTTCACACATGACCAAGTTCGGCATGGGCCAGCCGGTGCGGCGGGTCGAGGATCCGCGCCTGTTGACCGGCCAGGGCCGCTTTACCGACGATCTGTCGGCCCCGGGGCAAGTCCATCTGGTGATCCTGCGCAGCCCCTATGGTGCGGCGCTGATCAAGGGCACGGAGGTGGCGGCTGCGCGGGCCATGCCGGGCGTGCTCGGCGCCTGGGCCGGCGCCGAATTGCGCCGCCTGGGCCTGGGCGGGGTGCCATGCCTGGCCAGCGTACCCGATCGTCGGGGCGGCCGCAGCGTGCGCCCCGACCGGCCGGTGGTGGCGCTCGACCGGGTGCAGCATCTGGGCGAGGCGGTGGCCCTGGTCGTGGCCGAGACCCTGGCCCAGGCGCGCGACGCCGCGGAGCAGATCGTGATCGACTATGAGACCCTGCCGGCGGTGGTCGACGGCACGGCGGCGCTGGCGCCGGGCGCGCCCCAGGTCCATCCCCAGGTGCCCGGCAATCTGCTGGCCGATTATGTGATGGGCGAGCCCGAGCGCGTGGCCGAGGCCTTTGCCGGTGCCGCCCATGTCACCCGCATGCGCATCGTCAACAACCGTATCGTGGTGGCGGCGATGGAGCCGCGCGCCTGCCTTGCCCGCTACGACGCGGCCGATGGGCGCTTCACCTTGGACATGGGCGGCCAGGGGGTTCACATCATGCGCGACAGCCTGGCCGGCCCGGCCCTGGGCATCGAGCCGGCGGCCCTGCGGGTGGTCGCCCGCGATGTCGGCGGCGGCTTCGGCATGAAGCTGTTCGCCTATCCGGAGTATGCCGCGGCCCTGTGGGCGGCGCGGGCCGTGGGCCGGCCGGTCAGATGGTGCGCCGAGCGCGGCGAAAGCTTCGTGTCCGACAGCCAGGGGCGCGACCAGGTGACCGAGGCGGCCCTGGGCTTCGACCGGGACGGCCGGATCCTCGGCCTGGAGGTTTCGACCATCGCCAATATGGGCGGGCAAGTCTCGGGCTATGGCCCCGGGGTGCCGACCATCGCCGGATCGCCTCTGCTGCCCGGGGTCTATGACATTCCCATGTGGTCCCTGCGGGTGCGCTGCGTGATGACCAATACTCTGCCGGTCGATGCCTATCGCGGCGCCGGCCGGCCCGAGGCGGCCTATGTCATCGAGCGGCTGGTCGACCGGGCGGCGCGGGAACTGGGCCTCGACCCGGCCGACTTGCGCCGGCGGAACATGGTTCAGCCCGGGCAATTGCCCTACCGTACCTGTTCCGGCCTGACCTATGATTCCGGCGATTTCGCCCGGGTCCAGGACGAGGCCCTGGCGCGGGCCGACCGGGCCGGCTTTGCCGCCCGCCGGGCCGACAGCATGGCGCGCGGCCGGCGGCGCGGCCTGGGCCACGCGGTCTATATCGAACGCACCGGCGGCAATCCCAAGGAACATGCCCGGATCCTGGTCGATCCGGTGGCCCGCCAGGTGGTCGCCCGGGTCGGCACCCTGGCCAATGGCCAGGGCCACGAAACCGCCTTCGGCCAGGTCATCGCGGACCGGCTGGGGATCGCCTTCGAACAGGTCCGCATCGTCATCGGCGGCGATTCCGACGAACTGGAGGCGAGCGGCGGCACCGCCGGATCGCGCTCGCTGCTGCTCGGCGGCGGCGCCGTGGTCGGCGCGGCGGAGGCCGCGATCGATGCCGGCAAGCCGCTGGCCGCCGAGCTGCTGGAGGCCGCGGCGGTCGATATCGAATATGGCGACGGGGCCTTCCGCATCGCCGGCACGGATCGCAGCATCGACCTGTTCGCCGTTGCCGCTCGGGCCGCCGACCAGTTGGGCGGTGCCGGCCTGGTGGTCAACGCCCTGTTCGAGCACGGCGCCCCGACCTACCCCAATGGCTGCCACGTCTGCGAGGTCGAGGTCGATCCGGAGACCGGGGTGATCGCGGTCGCGCGTTACACGGTGGTCGACGATTTCGGGCGGCTGGTCAATCCGATGCTGGTCGAAGGCCAGGTCCATGGCGGGATCGCCCAGGGCCTGGGCCAGGCCCTGACCGAGCGGGTGGTCTATGACGATGACGGCCAGTTGCTGACCGGCAGCTTCATGGATTACGGCATGCCCCGGGCCGACCTGCTGCCGCCCATCGCCTTTTCGACCATCGAGGTGCCCTGCCAGACCAATTTCATGGGCATCAAGGGGGCGGGCGAGGCCGGCGCGATCGGCGCGCCGCCGGCCCTGGTCAATGCGGTGCTCGATGCCCTGGCCGCCGACGGCGTCGCCGATATCGACATGCCGCTGACCCCGGAACGGGTGTGGCGGGCGATCCGCGAGGCCCGGGCCGGCTGACTGTGCCATCCCCGCCGGCCGGCGTGCCGGCGGGGATGACAAGGGGGCGGTCGCATCCTATAAGCCTGCCCATGTCCGAAACCATCGAGAGCCGCCGCAAGCGCCTCAGATTCCGCTCCTGGCACCGCGGCTGGCGCGAGACCGACCTGTTCCTCGGCCGCTTTGCCGACACCTATCTTGCTGGTTTCGGGGACGCCGAACTCGACCTCTACGAGCGGCTTATCGAAGAAGCCGATCCCGACCTTTTCGCCTGGGCCACCGGCCAGGAGGCGGCGCCGGCGCATTTGCAGTCGCCCGTGCTCACCCTGCTGCTGGCCTTTCAGATCGAGCTGCCCAAGACGTGAAAAAGCTGAGCCAAGTGCTGGATGGCCGCCAACGCCTGACCATTGCCGGCGTCCCGGACGGGGTCGACGCCCTGGCCGTGGCCGAATTCGCCCGCCGCGGGCCGGTCCTGCATCTGGTCCGGGAAGAGGCCCGCCTGGCCGATTTCGCGGCCGCCTTGCGCTTTGTCGCGCCCGATTGCGCGCTGATCGAAGTGCCCGCCTGGGACTGCCTGCCCTATGACCGGGTGTCGCCGGGACCGGAACTGATCGCCCGGCGCATGGCGGCACTCAGCCGGCTGGCCGCCGGTCCGGACGGGCGCGGCCTGGTGGTCGTTGCCGCCGTGGAAACCGCCTTGCAGCGTCTCCCCCCCCGGGCCGCCGTGGCGGCCGAAATCTTTCACGCCCGCGCCGCCGATACCGTGCCGCTGGACAAGCTGGTGGGCTTTCTGACACGGGCCGGCTATGTCAAGGCGGGCACCGCCGGCGAGGCCGGCGAATTCGCCGTGCGCGGCGGCATCGTCGATATCGTGCCGCCGGGCGGCACCGGCGGCTATCGCCTGGATTTTTTCGGCGACACCCTCGAGACCATCCGGCCGTTCGACCCCGCGAGCCAGCGCAGCACCGGCAGCGCCGCCGAACTGGCCCTGATCCCGGCCAGCGAAGTGCCCTTCGACCGCGACGCCATCCGCCGCTTCCGCCAGGGCTATGTCGAGCGCTTCGGCACCATCACCGATGACGACCCGCTCTATGAAGCGGTCTCGGCCGGGCGGCGCCATGCCGGGGTCGAACATTGGCTGCCCCTGTTCTATCCAAAGCTGGATAGCCTGTTCGACTATCTGCCCGACGCCCTGGTCACCCTGGACGGCCAGGTCGATGCCGCGGCTGCGGCACGGCTGGCCCTGGTCGCCGATTATTTCGCCGCGCGCACCGCCCCGCGCGACAGCAAGGCCAGCGCCGGCACGACCTATCGGCCGCTGCCCCCGGACCAGCTCTATCTCACGGACGGGGCCTTCGATGCGGTCCTGGCGCGGCGCCGGGTCCGGCAGTTCGCGGCCTTCGCCGTACCCGGTGCGGCGGCCGACCTGGCGGCCCGCCCCGGCCGCGACTTCGCACCGGAACGGGCGCAGGGCGCCAACCCGTATGACGCGGTGGCGGCCCATCTGGCGGCCCTGATCGGCAGCCACAAGCGGCCGGTCATTGCGGCGGCGACCCAGGGGTCGCGCGAACGGCTGCAGATGGTGCTGGGCGAACATGGCATCGCCCCGCTGGTCCCGGTCGACAGCATCCGCGGCCTCAAGGCCCTGCGTCCGGGCACGGTCGCCATTGCCGTGCTGGGTATCGAACGCGGCTTCGAGACCGACGATCTGGCGGTGATCACCGAGCAGGATTTGCTGGGCGACCGCCTGGTGCGGGGCGGCCGGCGGACCCGCCGGGCCGACCAGTTCCTGTCCGATGCGGCGCTGCTCAGCCCGGGCGACCTGGTGGTCCATGTCGACCATGGCATCGGCCGCTTCGAGGGCCTGACCACGATCGAGGTGGTGGGCGCCCCCCATGACTGCCTGCACCTCGCCTATGATGGCGGCAAGCTCTACCTGCCGGTCGAGAATATCGAATTGCTGTCGCGCTATGGTGCGGTCGACGGCAGCGAGGTGCAACTCGACAGGCTGGGCGGCGGCGCCTGGCAGGCGCGCAAGGCCCGGCTGAAGAAGCGCATCCGCGAGATCGCCACCCACCTGATCGACATCGCGGCCGCCCGCGCCCTGCGCCTGGCCGAGCCGCTGGACGCCCCGGAAGGCCTGTACCAGGAATTCTGCGCCCGCTTTCCCTATGAGGAGACCGAGGACCAGTTGAAGGCGATTGCCGAAGTGCTGTCCGATCTGGCCTCGGGGCGGCCGATGGACCGGCTGGTTTGCGGCGATGTCGGCTTCGGCAAGACAGAGGTCGCCTTGCGTGCCGCCTTCGTCTCGGCCCTGTCCGGCCACCAGGTGGCGGTGATCTGCCCGACGACGCTGCTCTGCCGCCAGCACCACAAGACCTTCACCGACCGCTTCGCCGGCCAGCCGGTGCGGGTCGGCCAATTGTCCCGCCTGGTCGGCGCCAAGGAGGCGGCGGAGGTCAAGCAGGGCCTGGCCGACGGCGCGGTCGATATCGTCATCGGGACCCATGCCCTGCTGGGCAAAGGGCTGAAATTCCGCGATCTCGGGCTGCTGATCGTCGACGAGGAGCAGCATTTCGGGGTCAATCACAAGGAGCGGCTGAAACAGCTTAAGGCCGACGTCCACGTCCTGACCCTGACCGCGACGCCGATCCCGCGCACCCTTCAACTGGCCATGTCGGGGGTGCGCGAGCTGTCGATCATCGCCACCGCCCCGGTCGACCGGCTGGCCGTGCGCACCTTTGTCATGCCCTTCGACCCGGTGGTGATCCGCGAGGCGATCCTGCGCGAGCATTATCGCGGCGGGCAGTGCTTCTATGTCGTACCGCGAATTTCCGACCTGGACGAGATTGCCGCCTTCCTGCGCGCCGAGGTCCCGGAGGTGAAGGTGATCGCCGCCCATGGCCAGTTGCCGCCGGGCGAACTGGATGACGTCATGACGGCCTTTTACGACGGGCGCTACGACGTCTTGCTGTCGACCACCATCGTCGAATCGGGCCTCGATATCCCGACCGCCAATACCCTGATCGTCCACCGTGCCGACATGTTCGGCCTGGCCCAGCTGTACCAGATCCGCGGCCGCATCGGCCGGTCCAAGAACCGGGCCTTTGCCTATCTGACCCTGGCGCCCAGGCAGAAGCTGAGCGTCACCGCCGAAAAGCGGCTGGACGTGTTGCAGAGCCTGGACGAACTGGGCGCCGGCTTCACCCTGGCCAGCCACGATCTCGACATTCGCGGTGCCGGCAATCTGCTGGGCGCGGAACAATCGGGTCACATCCGCGAGGTCGGCTTCGAGCTGTACCAGGAGATGCTGGAGGAGGCGATCGCCAAGGTCCGGCTGGCCGGCGGGACCCTGGACGAGGCCGCGGCCCCGGAGGACTGGTCGCCGCAGATCGCGGTCGGCGCCGCGGTGCTGATCCCCGACGGCTATGTCGGCGATCTCGATCTGCGCCTGCAGCTCTACCGGCGAATCGCCCGGCTGGCGAGCCGCGAGGAGATCGACGGCTTTGCCGCCGAACTGATCGACCGCTTCGGACCGATCCCCGACGACCTGGCCAATCTGCTGAAGATCGTCGAGATGAAGGGCCTGGCCAAGCGCGCCGGGATCGAGAAGCTGGACGCCGGCCCCAAGGGCGCCACCGTCGCCTTCCGCGGCAACAGCTTTGCCAATCCCGCGGGGCTGGTCGACTACCTGTCGCGGCTGCGCTCGACCGCCCGGCTGCGCCCCGACCAGAAGCTTGTCTATCTCGAACATTGGGCCGATCCGACCGAACGCCTGGCCGGCGCCTTCCGGCTGACCGCCAAGCTGGCGGAGATTGCAGAAAGCGCCGCAGGCCCGCCGCTCGCAGCCCCTGCAAGGACAGGTTGAGAGCGGCTTTGGAATAGCGGCATAGGGTGCTAGGGTGACCCGGCCTCCGGGGGACGATGCGCGTGGTTCAAGTGCGGCAAATGCGAGGGAAACGGTCCTGGCCGGTGCTGGCGGTGCTGCTGCTGCTGCTCCAGGCCGCCGTCTCGGCCTGGGCGCTGGGCAGCCATCCCCTGCCGATCCGCTACGACGTTCTGGGCAATCCGCTGTGCAGCCCGGCGGCCCCGTCCGACAGCCGGCGCGGCGACCATCCGGCCGCCCCCCGTCTGCCCGATTGCTGCAGTGCCGGCTGCCTGATGCTCGGGGGCTATCTGCCCCCGGCGCCCCGTGCCGTGGCTGCGCCGCCGCTGCGACAGGCGGAGCGGTCGCTGCCCCTGCCGGGCGACCGGCAAGGCAGCCGGGGCGATGCGGCCGACGAGCCCTATGCCGCGCGCGGCCCACCGACCATCTGACCAGCCTGTCATGCGCGTCCGGCGGCCAGGTGCTGCCGGGCTTGGTCTAGCGATGGTCCGGCTGAGGCCGGCGAGGATGATGCCATGTTCAAGACTTTTTTCGCAGCCGCTGCCGTGCTGCTGGCCGGCACCGGTTCGGCCTTTGCCCATATCAGTTTCGAGACGCCATCGGCGCCGGTGGGCGGCGCCTACAAAGCCGTGCTGCGCGTGCCCCACGGCTGTGCCGGGTCGGCCACGATCGGCCTGCACATCCGGATTCCGGAAGGGGTGGTGGGGGTGAAGCCCATGCCCAAGGCGGGCTGGACGCTGAAGGTGGTGAAGGGCAAATACGCCAGGCCCCACCAGCTTCATGGTGCCCCCCGGACCGAGGGCGTCACCGAGATCGTCTGGAGCGGCGGCAATTTGCCCGACGCCTTCTATGACGAGTTCGTCTTCACGACGAGCCTGGCGGCGGATCTCGAGCCCGGCGCGATGCTCTATTTCCCGGTGGTCCAGACCTGCGAGACCGGCGCCGTCCGCTGGATCGAGATCCCGGCTCCAGGCAGCACCGACGACGACTACAAGAATCCGGCGCCGGGGCTGACACTCCTGCCGGCAGCCGCCGACGGTGACGACGAATGACCCGCCCGGCCCTTCTGCTCCTGGCCGGGGCCCTGGTCTGGGCGCTGCCAAACCAGGCTATGACGGCCCAGGCGACCACGGCCGACCAGGCGCGGATTCTCGCGCTGATCGACGGCCGCTTTGGCGCGACCAGCGAGGCCCTGGTGGTCGGCCCGGTCGCCGTGGTCGATGGCTATGCGGTGGCCGGCTGGACCGATCGGGACCGGGGCGGCCGGGCGCTGCTGCGCCGGGACAAGGGCGGCTGGACCCTGGTGCTCTGTGCCGGCGATGCCCTGACCGCGGCCGGGGGGCTGTCGGGACTGGGCCTGCCGGCCGAACAGGCCGCCCGCCTCGCGGCCGCCGTGCGCCAGGCCGAGCAGGGCGAGGACCCCGCCCGGATCGCCCTGTTCGCCGGCTTCGACGGAATCATGCGGATGGAGGGCGGAGACCCGGAACCGTGACCGCATGGCGCCGGATAGTGCTGCTTCTGGCCACGCTATGGGCCGTGCCGGCCTATGGCCACGCTGCCTTGATCGGCAGCACGCCGGCCGACGGCGCGGTGCTGGAGGAGGCGCCCCGGCGCCTCCTCCTCGTCTTCGATGAAGCGGTGTCGCCGGCCGCGATGCGCCTGGTTGTTCCCGGCAACCGGGTGGTGGCGGTCGATCAGGTGCAGCAGAGCGACGGCACGGTGGCGGTGGCCCTGCCGGACCATTTGTCGCCCGGTGGTTATGCCCTGAGCTGGCGGGTGGTGTCGGATGATGGCCATCCGGTCGGGGGCACCCTGCAATTCGCCGTCGGGTCGGCGGCGGTCGCGGCCGCCGTGGCGACCCCGGGCCGCCCGGCCGCGCCTCTGTGGCTGTCTCTGGTCGCGATCTATGCCGCCGTCGCGCTGGGCCTGGGGGCGGTGGCGGCGCGGGTCTGGCTGGGCCTGCCGAAGGCCGGCATGGCCGCGCCGGTGGCGGCGCTGCTCATCATCGGCAGTGCCGCCGCCCTGGCCTCCCTCGGGCTCCAGGGTGTCGACGTCCTGGGCCTGCCCCTGGCGGCCCTGGGACTGGCGGCATCGTGGCAGGCCGGGCTGGCCGGCAGCTATGGCGTGACCGCCCTGGGCGTGGCGGCGGCCTGTGCCCTCGGTCTTGTGGCCGCGCCCGAACGGCGCTTGCTGGCGCTGGCGGCGCCCGCCGGCGCCGTGCTCGCCCTGGCGTGGAGCGGCCATGGCGCCACCCAGGGCCATCTTGGCGTCGTTCCGGCCGTGGTCGTGCTCCACCTGGCGGCGGTGGTGCTCTGGGCCGGGGCGCTGTTGCCCCTGGCGGGCGCCGCGCCGGCTGCCGTCCTCGCCCGGTTTTCCCGGGTGATGTCGTTTGCGGTGGCGCTCCTGCTCGCCACCGGGGTGGCCCTCGCGGCGGTCCAGTTGGACCGTATCGAGGCCCTGTGGACGACCGATTATGGCCGCCTTCTCCTGGTCAAGCTGGCCCTGGTTGCGGTCCTGCTGGGGCTCGGCGGGGTGAACCGCTGGCGTCTGGTGCCGCGCCTGGGGGAGGGCGGAAGGCGCGCCTGGCTGCGGCGCTCGATCCTCGCCGAACTGGCCCTGATGCTGGCGATCTTCGGCGTCGTCGCGGCCTGGCGGTTTACCCCGCCGCCGCGGCCGGCCGAAAGGGCGGCCGTCGCGGTGCTCCGGGATGACGGCGGCCGGGCCGAGATCACGCTCAATCCCGCCCGGGTCGGGCCGATGGCGGCGGTCCTGGCGTTGGCGGCCGACAGCCCCGCCGACCAGGTCACCCTGTCCTTCGCCTGGCCCGATGCGGGGCTCGAGCCGATCCGCCGGGACGCGGTGCGGGCAGGGGCCGGCCTGTGGCGGGTCGACGGGCTGGTCCTGCCCCTGGCAGGGGAGTGGACGGTGTCTGCAGACCTGCGCAGCGGGCCGTTCACCCAGCGCCGGCTGGCCGGCCATGTCGCGATCGCGCCGTGACGCGCTAAGCCGCGGGCCCGCCCAGCACCAGGGCCTCCTCCATCGCGTTGCGATTCGCGAGGGTCCCGCCGACATGGTAGAAATGGCTGGTGGTGACCACCCGGTAGCCGGCGAAATGGGCCGCCAGATGGGGGTTTTCCCGGTGCCGGTTGGCCGACCACATGGAATAGGCAAAGCGGCAGGGCAGGCGCTTCAGGGCCTCGGCCAGGGCGTCCGCCTCGGTCTCGGACCATTGCGTGTGATAATCGGCATGGCGGCCGACATAGGGCGGGTCGAGATAGACCAGATCGCCCGCTTCCGCCTGGGCCAGGCTGGCCCGCCAGTCCAGGGTTTCGAAATGCCAGTCGCGACCGTCGAGGCGCGCGGCGGCCCAGGCCAATTGGTTGCAGATCTTGCTGATCAGGCCGGGCGAGAACCGCTGCGGCTTGCGGCAGAACGGGACATTGAAGCCGCCCTGGCGATTGAAGCGCATGATGCCGTTGAACCCGGCGCGGGACAGGAACAGGAAGTCCAGCGGGTCGCCGGCGGCGTTGAAGCGGTCCCGGATCCGGTAGTAATGCGCCTCGCCGTCGCGGGCCAGGCGCTCGCCCTCCCGCTCCAGATAGCGGCGGGCGCGGTCGGGGCCGATCTTGCCCGCCTGGAGGGCGCGGTAAAAGCCGATGATGTGGCTGTTGCCGTCGGCCACCAAGGCCCGTTCGGGCGCCATGTTGAACAGCACCGCGCCACTGCCCAGGAAGGGCTCGATCCAGCGGCCTGGCCCAATCGTCCCGATATGGCTCCGGATGAAGGGAACCAGCCGGGTCTTGATGCCTTGTGTCTTGAGCGGCGGCGCTTTGGGAAGGGTCATGGCCTGCGGGCGGCGAATCGAGCCTCAAGGATAGGGCTTTCCGCCGGGCCAATCTTGCCAATGCGCGGCAATACCACACATAAGGGCCATGGCCACGCTGGCCGAATCGGGATTACGAGCATGAAGCGTCCAACCCTGCTGACCCTCGCCCTGGTCCTGGGCGGTGCCGGCGCGGCCCTTGGCGGCTGCGCCAATCCCCGGGCGGATGCCGCCATCCATGCCCAGAACGACCTGATCGGTATGCGCCGGGCCGACCTCGTCTCTTGTGCCGGGGTGCCCACCGGCGTGCTGGCCACCGGGCCGACGGAAGAGGTCCTGACCTATGAGAGCCGCCAGGCGGCGGCCTACGGCACCGGGGCGAGCGTCGGATTTGGCGGCTACGGGGGCAATTTCGGCTATGGCCTTGGGTTTCCCGTTGGCCCATCTTATGTTGAAGAAACAAGAAGTTGCAGGGCGACTTTCACCTTACGGAATAATGTCGTGACGCGGGTCGTCTATGGCGGCCCCGGCAATGATTATGGTGACCGCCTGGCCCAGTGCTACCAGATCATCGAAAACTGCGTCCCCCGCCCGGCGCCGTAGAACCCGCTTGGAAATCGGTCGTCCCGGATCTTCGCTGCGCGGCGTCCGGGATCGCGAGATCGAGTTTTCAATCAGGCGCTTAGGGGCGCCGGTGCAGCAGGGGCACGCCGCCGCGACGCCGGTTTCGTGTCCGGCGGGATTACGGCGCTGCAGGCGTCACGACGCTGGACAGGGACGCCAATCGCGGCCCCAATGCCGCCACCTTTATGACCGATCGCTGGGGGGCCGTGCGCGCCGGCGCGGGATGGCTGCGTTCGAGGGGATGTGATGGGCGGGTTTGCGCGATTTCTGAAGCAGGTGTGGTTCCTGACGGCGCCCTATTTCCGCTCCGAAGAGCGCTGGTCGGCCTTTGCTTTCGTGGGTGTCATCCTGGGCATCAGCCTGGGCATCGACTATGTCAACAAGCTGCTGAACGACTGGTATGGGCGCTTATTCGAGGCGATCCAGAACTATGACGAAGCCGCCTTCTTCTCCGAAATCATTTATTGGACGGTGCTGGTTTCCATCGCCCTGGCCGTGCTGATCATCCAATACGTCCTGCGCCAGCGCTTTCTCATCCGCTGGCGCCGCTGGCTGACCGAGCACTACATGTCCGACTGGCTGACCGGCCGGGCCTATTACAATCTGCAACTCGCCGATTACGGGACCGACAACCCCGATCAGCGGATCGCCGACGACATCCGCCAATTCGTCGAGCGGACCTTCGGCCTGACGGTGGACTTCATCCGCAACGCCGTCACTCTGGTGGTCTTCCTCGGCATCTTATGGGCCCTGTCCGGGGCCATCACCGTCACCCTTGGCAGCTACAGCTTCGCGGTCTATGGCTTCATGGTCTGGGCGGCGATCGCCTATGCCGTGATCGGCACCCTGGTGGTCCACTGGGTCAGCCACCGCCTGGTTGCCCTGAACGTCCAGCAGGAAAAGGTCGAAGCCGATTTCCGCTTTTCGCTGATCCGGGTACGCGAGAATGCCGAGGGGCTGGCGCTCTATGCCGGCGAGGCGACCGAGGAGC
>JAJFJE010000167.1 GCA_021774355.1 Alphaproteobacteria bacterium | reverse complement strand
CGATGGCGGCATCAAGACCGGCCGCGACGTGGTGATGGCGGCGATGATGGGCGCCGAGGAATATGGCGTCGGCACCGCCAGCCTGATCGCCATGGGCTGCATCATGGTCCGGCAGTGCCATTCCAACACCTGTCCGGTCGGCGTCTGCACCCAGGACCCGGCGCTGCGCGCCAAGTTCGAGGGCAGCCCGGAGAAGGTGGTCAATCTGTTCTCCTTCATCGCCGCGGAAGTGCGCGAGATCCTGGCTTCGCTCGGCCTGCGTTCGCTGGACGAGGCGATCGGCCGGACCGACCTGCTGCGCCAGGTCAGCCGCGGTGCCCACCATCTGGACGACCTCGACCTCAACCCCTTGCTGGTGGTGCCCGATGCCGGCCCCCATGCCCGTCATTCGACGGTGGTCGGGCGCAACGAGGTGCCCGATACCCTGGACGGCGCCGAGATGGTGCGCGACGCGGCGGCGGTGTTCGAGCGCGGCGAGAAGATGCAGTTGAGTTATGCGGTGCGTAACACCCATCGTGCCATCGGCACCAGGCTGTCGTCCCATCTGGTGCGCAAGTTCGGCCTGCATGGCCTGAAGGAAGGCCATATTTCGGTCCGCCTGGACGGTTCCGCCGGGCAGAGCCTGGGCGCTTTCGCGGTACAGGGCCTGACCCTGCGGGTCTTCGGCGATGCCAATGACTATGTCGGCAAGGGCCTGTCGGGCGGCACCATCGTGGTGCGCAAGGCCGCCTCGTCGAGCCTGGTGCCGCATAAGAACACGATCATCGGCAACACCGTGCTCTACGGTGCCACGGCGGGTTACCTGTTCGCCAGCGGCCTGGCCGGCGAGCGCTTTGCCGTGCGCAACTCCGGTGCCACGGCGGTGATCGAGGGCTGCGGCTCCAACGGCTGCGAGTATATGACCGGCGGCGTGGCCGTGATCCTCGGTCGGGTGGGCGATAATTTTGCCGCCGGCATGACGGGGGGCATGGCCTTCGTCTACGACCCGGCCGACGACTTCCAGTGGCGGGTCAACGACGAATCGGTGGTCACCGCGCGGCTTGCCTCGGCCCATTGGGAGGACAGCCTCAAGGCCCTGATCGCCCGCCATGTCGACGAGACGGGCTCGCCCCTGGGCTACGAGATCCTGTCCAAGTGGGACGAGGCGCGGGACCATTTCTGGCAGGTCTGCCCCAAGGAAATGGTCCACAGGCTGGAACATCCCCTGGACGACGCGGCGGAGAAGAAGCGGGCGTAACGGCGGGCCGCCGACGCATCGCCGCGGTCCCGACGATATCGGCGCCATCGGGATGGCGGACGGGCGTCCCGCCGCCCGGGTCACCCGCTCGGCCGGGCGCGCCCAGCGCCGCCGGGGATGACGGGTACATCCCGCTTGGCGCCACTATGCGCCGGGCGGCGTCAGCCGCGCCGCGGCCAGGTAACGGCCGTCCGGGGCTTGCAGCAGCAGGGCGAAGTCTTCGCCCGCGGGGCGGGCAACGACGAAGCGGCGCGCTTCGCCGGTCCAGGCGCCCAGGGGCACCAGGCTGCGCACGATGTTGCCCTCGTCCAGGCTGAGCCCGGAATTTTCGCCCCGGCCGACCCGGGTGGTATGCTCGCGGTCGAACCCGACCAGCACGCGGTCGCCCGGGCCGGCGCCGGCGCCGGCGCCGACAGCCACCGCCAGGCCGTCCGGGCCGTCATGCAGGGCGAGGGGAACCGGGGCCGGTTGCTCCCGGGCCGAGGCGGCCAGGGCGGCAGCGACCGCCCGGCGGTCCGAGCCGACCACATCCACACGGCCATCAACCACCATTTGCGGCGTATAGACCGAATGCAGGCCCAGGCGCGCGGCATAGGCGCGCTGCCGGGCCGTTGCCGCGGCCAGGGAGAACGGATCGCGCCAGCCCAGGCGGTCCCAGTAATCGACATGGAAGGCCAGCACCAGGAGTTCGGGCCGCGCGCGCAGTTCCAGCAGCAGGCGATCGGCCGGCGGGCAGGACGAGCAGCCCTCGGAGGTGAACAGCTCGACGACCACGGGGCGGTCGGCCCCCAGGGCCGGGCTCTGCACGGTGGCGACGGCCAGGGACAGGGCGGCCAGGTGCATGATCCAACGGGTCATTGGCGGGGTCTCCGGATGGTTACGGGAGGGGTTCGTCCGCCGGGGCGAAAAAGTCACGCCGCTGGTCCGGCCCCGGCCCGGCATCGCGCGGCGCCAGCAGCAGATACATCGCCGGGGTGACCAGGCGCGACAGCAGGGTGGAGGAAACGAGGCCGCTGATGATCACGACGGCGAGCGGCGAATAAAGGCCCGAACCCTCGACGGCCAGCGGGATCAGGCCGCCGATCGCCGTCATGGAGGTCAGCAGGACCGGCAGGAAGCGGACTTCGCCGGCCTCCTCGATGGCCTCATGCAGGCCCTTGCCCGACTGGCGCAACTGGGTGGTGAAGTCGACCAGGAGGATGGAGTTCTTGATTTCGATGCCGATCAGGGCAATGAAGCCGACCACCGCCGTGAAGCTGAGGGAATAGCCGGCCAGCCACAGTCCGACCAGACCGCCCAGCAGCCCCAGGGGAATCACCCCGGCAACCACCGCACTGGCGGCAAAGCTGCGGAACTCGAGGATCAGCACCGCCATGATGCCGAACAGGGCGATCAGGATGGCGCCGGACAGGCCGCTGAAGCTCTTGGCGCGGGCCTCGATTTCGCCGCCGGCCTCGATGCGGAAGCTGGGCGGCAGGGTCAGGCGGCCGAGCGCCTCGAGGGCGGCCAGGGTCACCGCCTCGGTATTGTAGCCGGTCGCGGTATAGGCGGTGATGGTCACCGCCCGCTCCCGGTTGAAGCGGTCGATGCGGGCCGGGCCGCCGGAAAAACGCGGCGTGCTGATCGCCGACAGGGGAACCGCCCCGGTCGCCGCCGGCAGATAGATCTGGGCCAGGGCGTCGAGCTGGTGGCGCTGGTCCAGGGGCATCCGGGCGACCACCGGGAACACGTCGCCATCGGCCTCGCGGAACGACGCGACCGCTTCGCCGGCCAATGCCAGGCGCAGGGTGCGGTCGATGGCCCCGGCCGGAATGCCCAGGGCGGCGGCCTTTGCCGTGTCGATGCCGAGGTCGAGATCGGTCCGGTCGAGGCGCAAGGGGTTGATGATGTCCCGGATGCCCGGCACCGTCGCCATGGTGGCGGCCATCTGGGTCGCCAGCGCCTTCAAGGGGGCGACCTCCGGGCCGAGCAGGCGAATGGCGATGGGCGCTTCGATCGGCGGGCCGTTCTGGAAAATCCGCACCACCATCTGGGCCCCGGGATAGACCGCGAGCCGGCGCCGCAGCGCGTCCAGCAGGGCCGGGCTGGTGCGGTTGTCCCAATGGTCCAGCTCGACGAAGACGGCGCCGTGGGTCGGGTCGTCCTCGCGCGGCAGGACGTTATAGAAGATCCGCGGATTGCCGTGGCCGACATTGCCCATGGTCCAGTGCAGGCCGGGCACGGCAGCGACCTGCTGTTCGGCGAAGGCCACGGCGGCCTGGGTCGCGGCCAGGCTGGCGCCGTCCGGCAGGTCGATTTCGACCAGGAACTGGCGCGAATCCGATGGCGGGAACAGCGAGAAGCCGATCCGCGGAATCAGGCTCAGGGACGCGCCGAACAGGATCGCGGCGAGGGCGACCGTGATCCACGGCCGCCCCAGGGCCAGATGCAGCAAGGGCCGATAGACCCCGTGAATGCCCCGCATCAGGACCCGCAGGAAGGCATTGCCCTCGGCCGCCTGGTGGCGCGGCAGCAGCCGGCTGGCGAGAAAGGGGATGATGGTCAGGGACACCAGCAGGGAGGCCCCGACGGTGTAGAGCACGGTCACCGGCAGGGACCGGATGAACTTGCCGGCGCCCTCGGGCAGGAACAGCAGGGGCAGGAAGGCCAGCATCAGGGTGGCGGTGCAGCCGACCACCGCGACCGAGATCTGTCGCGTCCCGGCGATGGCGGCGCTGGTGCGGTCGAGCCCGCCGCGCAGGTGGCGGGCGATATTCTCGGCGACGACGATGGAATCATCGACCAGCAGGCCGAGTGCCAGGACGAAGCCGGCAATCGACAACTGGTTGAGGGAGAAGCCGGTGCCCTGCAACAGCCACACCGCGACGGCCAGGGACAATGGGATCGAGATCATCACGACCAGGGCGGCGCGGAGCCCCAGGGGCAGCAGGGTGACCAGCACCAGGGCCAGGGCGATGGCGAAGTCGCGGGCCAGGCGCGACAGCCGGTCGGACACGTTCAGCGACTGGTCGAAGCCCCGTTCCAGCCGGATCTCGGGCGGCAGGGTGGCGGCGAACCGGTCGAGTTCGGCGACGATGGCGTCGCGGACCGCGAAGATATTCTGCCCGTCCTTCTGGTTGGCGGTGACGAACACGGCGGGGCGGCCATTATAGCGGGCCAGATGGTCGGGCTCGGCGGCGCCCCAGGCGACATGGGCGACGTCGCCGACCCGTACCACCCGGCCGCCCTCGGACCGCACCACCGTGTCGGCAATCTCTTCCAGCGTGTCGAAATCACCGGTTGCCTTGACGTTGAAGCGGCGCGCCCCGGCGTGGATGGTGCCGATCGACAGGTTGGCGCCCTCGGCGGCCAGGGCCTCGGCCACGACATTGGGCGGCAGGGCCAGGGCGGCCAGGCGGCCGAGGTCGAGGGCGACCTGGATCTCGGTGCGCGGCTCGCCCCAGACTTCGCTTTCGCTGACCCCCGGGATCCGGTCGATCGCATCCTTCAGCCGCTCGGCACGCTCTTCCAGTTCGCGGCCGCTGGCGGTGTCGGAGACCAGGGCAACCTGGACGATATTGGTCAGGTTGATCTGGATCTTCTTGACCTCCAGGCGGACGATTCCCGCAGGCAGGCTGGGGCGCACCGCATTCACCTCGCGCACCACCTGGTCATATTTGCGTTCGGGGTCGGAGTCCCAGTCGAATTCGGCGGTGATCACGGTGATGCCGTCGCGGGTGCGCGAGGTCAGCTTGTCCAGATCCTCGAGGCCGTCGAGGGCGTCCTCGATCGGGTCGGTCACCAGCCGTTCCATCGCCACCGGGTCGGCGCCGGGCAGGACCACCGCCACCGTCGCGATGGGCGCGGCGAAATTGGGGTCCTCGGCCCGGGGAATGTTGACCAGGGCGCTGCCGCCGCCGGCGACCAGCAGGGCGAACACGATCAGCGTGAATTGCCAGTGGCGGACGGCAAAGGCGGCGAGGCCGGACATGGTGCTCAGGGCCCGGCCGGGGCGACCCGGTCCCCTTCGGCCAGGTAGGCCGCGCCGGTGGCGACCACCACCTCGCCCGGGTCGAGACCCTCTGCGACCAGCACATCGTCGCCGGCCATGCCGCCGAAACGGACCCGCCGGCGGGCGACGGTCCGGTCGGTCGGCGCCACCACATAGACCGTGCCCCAGTCGCCGAAGCCTTCGAGAATCGCCGTGGCTGGGATCGCCAGCAGGGCCGCCGGGTGATTCAGGGTGGTGGTGATGGCGATGTCGGCAATCAGGCCGGAGGTCAGGCCCGGCGGCGGGTGGTCGATCGCCACTTCGACCTCGAACGTGCCGGTGCGCGGGTCGCCCATGGCGGCGCGCCGTGTGACATGGCCGGCCAGGGGCTCGGGCAGGCCGGCCAGGGTCACGCGGGCGGGGTCGCCCAGGCCGACCCGGACGATGTCCCGGTCCGACAGGGGCAGCCGCGCGACATGCCCGGCGCGGCCGTCGGCGACGGTCAAGATGGCGGCGCCCGGGGTGACGATCTGCCCGGCCTCGACATGGCGTGTCAGCACGACGCCGTCGCCGGGCGCCACGATGACCGACAGCGAGCGGTTGAAGGCGACGCTGTCGCGGGCCGCCGCCGCCATGGCTGCGGCCGTCCGGGCATCGTCGAGCCGGGCCCGGGGCGCATGACCCTTGGCGACCAGCGGCAGGAGCCGGGCGACATCGCGCCGGGCCTTGGTCAGCTGGGCTTCGGCATCGCGCAACTGGGCCCCGATTTCCGCCTGGTCGAGCCGGGCCAGGACCTGGCCGGCGGCGACCGGATCCGATTGATCGACCAGCAATTCGGCAATTACCCCGGCGATCTTGAAGGACAGGGGCACTTCGCGCTTAAAGGCAATGGTGCCGGTGCCGCGGACCAGGGCGGCAGAGGGCGCACGAATGGCCTGGGCCGTCACCACCGGCTTGGCCGCGGGGGCGGTCGCGGCGCTGTCGTCGGCCGCGCCATCGCCGCAGGCCGCCAGCAGGGCCGCGGCCAGGATCAGTGTGGCAGTGAGGATCGGGCGCATGGCGGATAAACTGAACAGTGTTAACTTGACACTGTTAAGTTAGCCGATAGATTGGCTTCGTCAAGCGGAGAGGATTGTGGCAGCGAAATCGACATCAGGGGTGACGCGGGTGCGCCTTCCGGCTGCGGCCCGGCGCGCCCAGATCCTGGCGGTGGCCCGTGACCTGTTCGTTGCCGATGGCCTGGAGCGGACCAGCCTGCGCCGTATCGCCACGGCGGCCGGGATCACGCCGACCGCGATCTACGGCCATTTCGCCGACAAGGAAGCGCTGTTCTTCGCCATCGGCCAGGATTTCTTCCAGGGCCTGATCGACCGGATCATGGCGGTGGCGACCTCGATCGCCGAGCCCTTGCCGCGCCTGCGCGGCCTGATGACGGCCTATGTCCGGTTCGGCCTGGAACACCCCCAGGAATATCGCCTGATCTTCATGACCCCCCATGGCGGCATTGTCGGCCTGGACTCCAAGGTCTCGCACCGTGGCCCGACCGAGCCAGCGGAACAGAACCTCAATAAGGGCGCCATCGCCTTCGGCCTGCTCGAGGCGGAAATCGCCAGCCTGACCAATGCCGGCGTGTTGCGGCCGGGCAATTCGGCGACGGTTGCCGAAGTGATCTGGGCGGCGGGCCACGGCCTGGTCGCCCTGCTCATCACCCATGGCGAATTCGACTGGACGCCGGTCGACAGCCTGATCGAAACGGCGATCGACCGCATCCTGTTCGGCGTCGTAGCGCCCGGGCTTTTGCCGGATTGATCGGCCCGGTGCCGAATCAGAGCGCAAGATCCGGGCAGAACGGGACGTGGCGCCGCGCCATCCTCTCGACCGGATCACTGATCGGAGCGAGGATACGATGATGTCGAACGCCGTGGCCACCGAACCGGTCCTGGATGCCGAGGCCTGCTGGCAGCGTCTGGTCGAGCCGGCGCGCGCTGCCCCCGCTTTCGTCTATGGCGTGGTCACCACCGGCGTGGCGTGCCGGCCGGGCTGCCCCTCGCGCCGGCCACGGCGTGCCAATGTCCGCTTCTTCGCCGACCTGGCGGCGGCGGTGGCGGCCGGTTTCCGCCCGTGCAAGCGGTGCCGCCCGCAGGCTGCCAGCGGCCCGGCGGCGGCCCGGGCCGCCCAGGCGGTCGAGCGGGCCTGCCGCCTGATCGACGATGCCCTGGCGGCCGGCGAGGCGG
>JAJFJE010000166.1 GCA_021774355.1 Alphaproteobacteria bacterium | reverse complement strand
CCGCGTCCTGCAGGGCCGTGCGGACGACCTTCGCCGGATCGATGATGCCGGCCTTGACCATGTCGGTATAGACGTCGTTCTGGGCGTCATAGCCGAGCTTGGTGTCCTTCGACTCGAGCAGCTTGCCGGCAACCACGGCACCGTCCTTGCCGGCGTTCTCGGCGATCTGCCGGACCGGAGCCTGGAGGGTGCGGCGGATGATCTCGACGCCGAACTTCTGGTCGGGGTTGGCGACCGAGATCTTGTCGAGGGCGCGGGTGGCATAGAGCAGGGCCGAACCGCCACCGGCGACAATGCCTTCCTCGACGGCCGCACGGGTTGCATGGAGGGCGTCGTCGACGCGGTCCTTGCGCTCCTTCACTTCGATTTCCGACGAGCCGCCGACACGGATCACGGCAACGCCGCCGGCCAGCTTGGCCAGCCGCTCCTGCAGCTTCTCGCGGTCATAGTCCGAGGTGGTCTCCTCGATCTGCGCCCGGATCTGGTTGCAGCGGCCCTGGATCAGGTCCTTCTTGCCCATGCCGTCGACGATCGTGGTGTTTTCCTTCTCGATCACCACTTTCTTGGCCTGGCCAAGCATCTTCAGGTTGACGTTCTCGAGCTTGATCCCGAGGTCTTCGGAGATCACCTGACCGTTGGTCAGGGTCGCGATGTCTTCCAGCATGGCCTTGCGGCGATCGCCGAAGCCCGGCGCCTTGACCGCCGCGACCTTCAGGCCGCCGCGCAGCTTGTTGACCACCAGGGTGGCCAGAGCCTCGCCTTCCACGTCCTCAGCGATGATCAGCAGCGGACGGCTGGACTGCACCACGGCTTCCAGCACGGGCAGCATGGCCTGCAAGCCCGACAGCTTCTTCTCGTGCAGGAGAATGTAGGGGTTCTCCAGCTCGACGGTCATCTTCTCGGCATTGGTGATGAAATACGGCGAGAGATAGCCGCGGTCGAACTGCATGCCCTCGACGACGTCGAGTTCGGTCTCCAGGCCCTTGGCCTCCTCGACCGTGATCACGCCTTCCTTGCCGACCTTCTCCATCGCCTTGGCGATCATGGCGCAGATCTCTTTTTCGCCATTGGCGGAGATGGTGCCGACCTGGGCGATCTCGTCCGAGCCCTGAATCTTCTTCGAGCCCTTCTTGACCTCGGCAACGACGGCCGCCACAGCGATGTCGATGCCGCGCTTCAGGTCCATGGGGTTCATGCCGGCAGCGACGGCCTTGCAGCCTTCGCGGACGATCGAAGCGGCCAGGATGGTCGCGGTGGTGGTGCCGTCACCGGCGGCGTCGTTGGTCTTCGAGGCAACCTCGCGGACCATCTGGGCGCCCATGTTCTCGAACTTGTCGCTCAGTTCGATTTCCTTGGCGACCGTCACACCGTCCTTGGTGATGCGCGGGGCGCCGAAGGACTTCTCGATCACCACATTGCGGCCCTTGGGGCCGAGCGTGACCTGCACCGTATTGCACAGGATCTCGACGCCGCGCAGCAGCTTGGCGCGCGCGTCGGTATCAAAGCGAATCTCTTTCGCAGCCATTGGGTAGTCTCCTCAAACGATAACGAGCGGTAGCGCCGATCAGGCTGCCTTCTTGCCGGCCTTCTTGACCGAAAGGATGCCGAGGATGTCGGATTCCTTCATGATGATCAGGTCTTCGCCGTCCAGACGGACTTCGGTGCCCGACCATTTGCCGCACAGGATGCGGTCGCCGGCCTTGACGTCGAGCGCCACCAGCTCACCCTTCTCGTTGCGCACGCCTGCGCCCACGGCAACCACCTCGCCCTCCTGGGGCTTTTCCTTGGCGGAATCGGGGATGATGATCCCACCCTTGGTCTTCTCTTCCGCTTCCATGCGGCGGACTAGAACGCGGTCGTGCAGCGGCCGAAAGCTCATGGAATTCCTCCTAAAAACGGGCCCCCTGGGGGCAGCCGAGGTTCGGGGGGCCGGCGATCCGGCCCGGTTGTTAGCACTCGATCTCGGTGAGTGCCAATCCCGCTCGCGTATCTAGGCCCGCGCCCATCCGCTGTCAAGGAAGCCGCCCTGGCTTCCGAACAGTTTTTCTGCTGCCCGTCGCCCCCACTCGGGCACGAGCCTCCACCAAGATATCAGTCATACAGGCTAACATCTTGATTTAAATCTAAAAGGGTGAGATGGTCGGAGCCCGTGATCGAGACCGCCGCATGACCAGCCGCCGGCACATTCTGAAACTTGGCCTGACGCTGCCGCTATTGCTGGACAGCGGCGGCCGGGCTTTGGCCGATCAGTTGCTCGACGACATTGGCCTGGTGCTGCGCAAACCCACGCTCGGCGGCCTGTTGCCGGATGGCGTGCCGGTCCCCGCCCGCAAGCCCGGCACCCCGGCGCCAAGGCCCCTGATCGTCCTCGATGCGGGCCATGGCGGCCAGGATCCCGGTGCGATCGGCCCATCGGGCACCTATGAGAAGACGGTCGCCCTGGACCTGACCCTGAAGATTGCCGCAACGCTGCAGCGGGCCGGCCTGCAGGTCAAACTGACCCGGCGCAGCGACGTCTTCCTGCCCCTGTCCACCCGGGCGGCGATCGCCCACCGGGCGCGGGCCGAGTTCTTCGTCTCGATCCACGCCGATTCGGCGCCCAATACCGATGCCCGCGGCCTGTCCTGCTACACCCTGTCCGAGACCGCCTCGGACAAGCTGGCGGATGCCCTGGCGACCCGGGAAAACGCCGTCGACCTGCTGCCGGGCGTGCCGCGCGGGGTCGACCCGGAAGTCGCGGCCATTCTGTTCGACTTGACCCGCCGCCACAGCCTGAACGCCTCCCTGGCCCACAAGGCGAGCATCATCAAATCCGTGTCCAAGGATCTGCGCCTGCTCGACAACCCGAAGCGTTCGGCCAATTTCGCCGTGCTGCGGGTGCCGGATGTGCCGGCCGTGCTGATCGAAACCGGCTTCCTGTCCAACCACAGCGACGAGAAGCTGCTGGCCGATCCGGTAGCCCGGGGCAAGATCGCCGACGTGCTGGCCCTGGCCCTGGCAGGCGCGGTCCAAGTCACCTGATGGCGCTGACCCGCATGGGCTTCGGCCTCGCAGCTTTCAACGGCGTCCTGGGCGTGACCTTGGGGGCCTTTGCCGCCCATGCCCTGGCCGGGCGGCTCGACCCCTATGCGCTCGGCCTGCTCGACAAGGCGAGCCTCTATCTCCTGCTTCATGGCGCGGCGGGGCTCGGCGCCGCGGCCCTGGCCAAGACCGGCCGGGTGCCACCGCTCTGGGTGGTCGTCATGGGCCTTGGGGCGCTGGTCTTTGCCGGCGCCCTGATCGCTATCGCCCTGACCGGCATGGGCAGTTTCGGGGCCGTCGCACCGGTCGGCGGCGGGGCCCTGATCATTGCCTGGATGATGCTGCTGATCGGCGCTTTCCGCATCCGCTGACAGCGCGGCCTGTGTTACTACTGGGGCGATCCCCGGAGACCAGCACCGTTGAGCCTGTTTGCCCACCACGACCAGCACGCCAGCCTGACCACCCGACTGTTGAACATCAATTGGGGCCTGGTACTCCTGGTCGTCGCCATCGCCACCATTGGCGTCGCGATGCTCTATTCCTCCGCCGGCGGCAACTGGGAGCCCTGGGCCGGCCGCCAGGCGATCCGCTTCGCCATCGGCCTCGGCGTCATGGTCATCGTGGCTGTGATCGATATCGGCTTCTACGCCCGCTATGCCTATCTCCTCTACGGCCTGACCCTGGTCGCCCTGGTCGGGGTCGAGATCATGGGCTCGGTCGGCATGGGCGCGCAGCGCTGGATCGACCTGGGCTTCTTTCAGATCCAGCCCTCCGAAATCATGAAGCTGGCGCTGGTGCTGGCGCTGGCGCGTTATTTCCACGGCGTCCAGCATGACCAGATCGGCCGCCCGCTGGTCCTGATCGTACCCTTGCTGATGGTCCTGACGCCGGTGGCCCTGGTGCTGAAGCAACCCAATCTCGGCACCGCCATGCTGTTGCTGCTGGGCGCCGGGGTGATCTTCTTCCTGGCCGGCGTCCGCCTGTGGAAGTTCGCCCTGATCATCGCCGCCGGCCTCGCCGCCCTGCCGATTGCCTGGGAAATGCTGCACGACTATCAAAAGCGCCGCGTCCTGACCTTCCTCGACCCGGCGGCCGACCCGCTGGGCGCCGGCTACAATATTCTGCAATCGATGATCGCGCTGGGCTCGGGCGGGGTGTTCGGCAAGGGCTATCTGCTGGGCACGCAAAGCCAGTTGCGTTTCGTGCCGGAAGTCCATACCGACTTCATTTTCCCGCAGGTCGCAGAGGAATTCGGCCTGATCGGCGGGTTGCTGCTGATTCTGCTCTATGTCTGCGTCTTCGCCTATGGCTATGCCATCGGCCTGGGCTGCCGCCACCAGTTCGGCCGCCTGGTGGCGCTGGGCATCGGCTCGCAGTTGTTCCTTTACGTCTTCATCAACCTGTCCATGGTCATGGGCCTGATCCCGGTGGTGGGGATCCCGCTACCGCTCGTGTCCTATGGCGGGTCGGCGACCATGACCTTGATGATTGGCGTCGGCCTGATGCTGTCCGTGTCGGTCCACCGCGACCGGCAATTGCCCCGCCGCATCGAAAGCCGCTGACATGGCCCCTGGCACTGGCAGCGAGCGTAAGGGCCGCCTGCGCAACCCGACCGCGACCGAAACCATTGTCACCTTGGCCTATGGCTGGCCCGAGGAACGGATCAGTTTCGGCACCATCATCGATCTTCTGGCGGACCGCGGCTTCGGCCTGCTGATCGCCATCCTGGCCCTGCCCATGGCCCTGCCCCTGGCCCTGCCGATTGCCGCCGTGGTCGGCCTGCCGATCACTTTCCTGGCGGTCCAGCTGGCACTCGGCTTTCGCCATCCCTGGATGCCCCAGGGCCTGCGCCGGCGGTCCTTCCTGACCACCGACTTCCGCAAGATCGTCGGCGCCTCCGTGCCCTTGCTGCGCCGCCTGGAAAAAATCCTGAAACCGCGGCTGCCGATGTTCACAGGCTGGACCCAGGACCGCCTGACCGGCCTCTTGATCGCCATTCTGGGCGTGCTGCTGGCGGCACCGATTCCCCTGACCAACATCCCGCTGGCCCTGGCGATCATCTTCCTGGCTTTGGGGCTGGTCGAAGAGGACGGGCTGATGACCCTGCTGGGCATCGCCACCGGGCTCGCCGCCATGGTCCTGCTGGGCTATGCCGCGGCCCTGTCGTGGCACGCCCTGATGGCGTGGCTGGCAAGCTGGGCCGGCTGAGCCGCCATCCCCACAAACGGCAACGCGGCCCGGCATCCCCTGGGAT
>JAJFJE010000165.1 GCA_021774355.1 Alphaproteobacteria bacterium | reverse complement strand
CGGGCACGCGGGGGTCAAAATTGTGGAGGAAACATGCCGGGCCAACCAACAATCGCAGTCCTCGGCGCCGGAATGGGGGGCCTGACCGCCGCCGCGCTGCTGCAACGACGCGGCTATGCCGTGACGGTCTACGAACAGGCCGGCGCGTTTCTGCGGCTGGGCGCGGGCATCCAGATGAGCCCCAACGCCATGAAGGTGCTGCGCGGCCTGGGGCTGGAGGCCCGCATCCGCGCCACCGCCTTTCGCCCCCGCTCCTGGACCAACCGGGAATGGGACAGCGGCGCCATGAAATACGAACTGCCCCTGGGCGACCAGGCCGAGGCGGCCTTCGGGACCCCCTACCTCCTGATGCATCGCGCCGACCTCCATGCCGCCCTGCTGTCCGGCGTGGCCGCAGGGTCGGTCGCGCTGGACAAGAAGCTGGTCGGGGCACGCCACGCCGGAACCGGCGTCGCCCTTCAATTCGCCGACGGCACCACTGCCCAGGCCGACGCCCTGATCGCGGCGGACGGCGTTCATTCCCGGATACGCGCCCATCTGCTCGGCGAAGCGGCGCCGAAATTCACCGGGCGGGCCGCCTACCGGGCGGTGTTTCCGGCCGCATTGGTGGCCGGCACGCTCGACGAATGCACCAAGTGGTGGGGGCCTGACCGGCATATCGTCATATATTTCGTAACCGCGGCAAAGGACGAGGTCTATTTCGTCACCAGCCTGCCCGAGCCCGACTGGACCCTGGAATCATGGTCGGCCACCGGCGACCTGGACACGTTGCGGCGCGGCTTCACCGGCTTTCACGATCAGGTCCGGGCCGTCCTCGCGGCCTGCCCCAAAGTCCACAAATGGGCGATCGTCGAGCGCGACCCCCTGCCCCGATGGAGCGGCGAGCGCATGGTCCTGCTGGGCGACGCCTGCCACCCGATGACGCCCTACATGGCCCAGGGTGCGGCCATGGCCATGGAGGACGCGGTCATCCTGGCCCGCTGCCTCGACGACACCGACGACCTGGACGCGGCGTTCGGGCGCTACGAGGCGACCCGCACGGCGCGGACCGCCCAGGTCCAACTGACCTCCCACCAGAACAGCTGGATGCGCCAGGCGACGGACCCCAGCTGGGTCTATGCCTACGACCCATGGACTGTTCCGCTGGCCCCGCCGGGCGCCCAGGCGACACCGATCCCGATCGTCGCCTGATCATGTCGGCGCGATGTTATACGGAACAGCCATCCCGTAATAAGCAGCAGGGCGTCTTTTATCACGCGCCCTGCCACCACCGCCGGCGGACGAATTGACTTCGCCGGGGAAGCGTGTTTGGATCGCATTATAAGAAACGATTGTTCTGTTATACAGAACAATAGGGAGTGAACTGAAGATCGGGGCCAGACCAGGGAACCGTCGCGCCGGTCGTCCGGCAGGCGGCTTGGACCACGGGGTGGGCCCGGAACCGCACGCTGCCGGCCCGGTCGACCGCAAACGCGGCTGCGGCCTGGCGGCGGTGGGCTTCGCGATCGGACCAGGGATGGTGAGATGGGAATGCTGACGGGCAAGGTTGCGATCGTCACGGGGGCCGCACAGGGAATCGGCGCCGCCTGCGCCCAGGCGCTGTCGGACGAGGGCGCCAAGGTCAGCCTGTTCGACATCGCCGACGCGACCGGCGCGGCGGACGCCATCAGGGCTGGCGGCGGCACGGCCATGGCGGCGGTCGCCGATGTTTCGGACGGCGCTGCCGTGGCCGCTGCGGTCGCCCGCACCGTCGCGGCCTTCGGCGGCGTCGACATTCTGATCAACAATGCCGCCCTGTTCGCGACCCTCGCGCTCAAGCCCTTCACCGCCATCGGCGCGGCGGAATGGGACCGGGTGATGGCGGTCAATGTGCGCGGCGTCTTTGAATGCGCCAAAGCGGTGGCGCCCCATATGCGCGCGCGGCGCTATGGCAAGATCGTCAATGTGGCGTCGGCCACGGTTTTCAAAGGCACCCCGCTGATGGCCCATTACGTGGCGTCCAAGGGCGCCGTCATGGCGCTGACCCGCACCCTGGCACGGGAACTCGGCGACGACGGCATCCGGGTCAATTGCCTGGCCCCCGGCCTGATCGCCAGCGACGGCCTGCGGGACAATGCCGAATACACCGGCTCCCTGGTCAGCGCGAACATCGCCAGCCGCGCCTTGAAGCGCGAGGCCGTGCCGGCCGACCTGACCGGAGCGATGGTCTTCCTGGCATCGCCGGGCAGCGATTTCATCACCGGGCAGACGCTGGTCGTCGACGGCGGCTCGGTCATGCGGTGACGGTGATCCATGACCAAGATCGAGACACAGCATTGGATCGGCGGCACCTGGTGCGGCTCCCATGACCAGCGCACCGGGGCCAGCATCGATCCGGCAACCGGCCAGGTGCTGGGATATTTCGCCGATGGCGGCGAGGCCGAAGCGCTGGCCGCCATCGCCGCCGCCCGCATCGCCTTCGCCGGCAGCCCCTGGCCGCAAAGTCCGCGCCTGAGACAGCAGATCATGCTGCAATGGGCCGACCGCCTCGCCGCCAAGGCCGACGACCTCGCGATCCTGCTGACCTCGGAGAACGGCAAGATCATCAGCCAGGCGCGGGGCGAACTGGCCGCGAGCATTTCCGAGATCCGCTATTATGCCGGCCTCACCCGCCACCTGCCTGGCCATGTCCTCGAGGTCGAACCGGGGGTATTCTCGACCGTGCTGCGCGAACCGGCCGGGGTCGCCGCGATCATCGTGCCGTGGAACGCCCCGGCGGTGCTGCTGGTCCGCTCGCTGGCGCCGGCCCTCGCCGCCGGCTGCACCGCCATCGTCAAGCCGGCCCCCCAGACCACCCTGTTCACCGCCCGCATGATGGCGGAACTGGCCGACGTCCCCGGCCTGCCGGCAGGCGTGGTCAATCTGGTCGGCGAGACCGGTCACGGCGCGGCGGCAACCCTGGCCGCCTCCACCGCGGTCGATGTCCTGAGCTTCACCGGCTCGACCAGGACCGGCAAGCAGATCATGATCGCCGCCGCAGACAGCGTGAAGAAGCTGTCCCTTGAACTGGGCGGCAAGGCCTGCTGTGTGGTCTTTCCCGATGTCGACATCGCCGATGTCGCCGGCAAGCTGGCTGCCGCCGCGACGATCATTTCCGGCCAGCAATGCACCGCCGCCCGCCGGGTGCTGGTACACCGCAGCTGCTTTGGCCCGATGCGGGCGGCGCTCGGCCAGGCGCTGGCGGGGCTCGAAGTCGGGCCGGGCCTTGCCGCCCGCTCGGCCATCGGACCGCTGATCGATGCCGCGGCCCGGGGCCGGGTCGAGGAACAGGTCCTGGCCGCCTTCGACAGTGCCGACGAGGTGATCCTGCGCGGCGCCCGCCCCGATGGCGCGCTGGCGGACGGGGCCTATCTGACGCCCTCCCTGGTCGCCCATGACGACCCCTCGTCTTGGTTCTGCCAGCAGGAAATCTTCGGCCCCTTCGTCGTCCTGGAATGTTTCGACGACGAGCAGGAGGCGGTGCAGCGGGCCAACAACACGGTATTCGGCCTGGCCGCCAGCGTCTGGACCCGCGACGGCGCCCGCGCCCTGCGGATCGCCCGGGCGCTGCGCAACGGTACGGTCTGGATCAACGATCACAACAAGCTGTTCGCCGAGGCGGAGATGGGCGGCTATGGCCAGAGCGGGCTCGGCCGCCTGCACGGCTTCGAGGGCCTGGCCGACTTCACCGAACTGAAGCACATCTACCAGAATGTCGGCGTGGTCTAGGGCTGCGCGGGGCGCCGTCGGTCCAGGATGCGGCGGGTAACGGATCGCAGGAGGTTGCTATGGCAGGCACGGTCGGCGCACAACGGACGGTCGCGACATCCGGCATCGATCCGTTCTCCCGCTCCTATCTCGAGGACCCCTACCCGTTCCACGAAGAACTGCGCGATGCCGGCCCCGTGGTCTGGCTCGAAGACCTGGGGGTCTGGGCGACCGGCCGCTACGAACAGGTGCAGACGATCCTCAACGACTGGCAGACCTATTGTTCCAGCGGCGGCGTCGGAATCAGCAATTTTCACAAGGAGAAGAACTGGCGCCCACCGAGCCTGCTGCTCGAATCCGATCCGCCGGTCCATACCCGGGCCCGGGCCATTCTCGCCCGGGTGCTGTCGCCCGCCGCGATCCGCCGGCTTCGGGAGGCGTTTCACGCGGAAGCGGTCAAGGTGGTCTCGGCGCTGGTCGATGGCGGCCGCTTCGACGCCATGGCCGATCTCGCCAAGCCCTATCCGCTGAAGGTGTTCCCCGATGCCGTGGGCATCGTCGACCAGGACCGCGAAACGCTCATCGCCTATGGCGACATGGTGTTCAATGCGCTTGGTCCGCGCAACGACCTCTATGCGGCCGCCATGGCCCGGGCCGACGAGGTCGTCGCCTGGGTGACGGCACGCTGCCAGCGCGGAACCCTTGCCCCGGTGGGCCTGGGCGCCGACGTCTATAAGGCGGTGGACGCCGGCGAGGTTACGGAAGCCGAGGCCGCCCTGCTGGTCCGGTCGTTTCTCACGGCCGGCGTCGATACCACCATCAACGCCATCGGCAATGCCATCTTCTGCTTTGCCCAGCATCCCGAACAATGGCGCCTGCTGCGCGACGACCCGAGCCGGGCGCGCGCCGCCTTCGAAGAGGTCATGCGCTTCGAATCGCCTTTCCAGACCTTCTTCCGCACCACCACTCGGGCGGTCGAGATCGCTGGCACGGCCATCGGCGCGGACGAAAAGATCCTGCTGGCCGTCGGCGCCGCCAACCGCGACCCGCGCTTCTGGGCGGACCCCGGGCGCTTCGATGTCAGCCGGCCGGTCATCAAGCATGTCGGCTTCGGTGCCGGCATCCATGGCTGCGTCGGTCAGATGATCGCCCGGCTCGAGATCGAGGTGATCCTGTCGGTGCTGGCCGCCCGGGTCGAGCGCATCGAACTCGACGGCACGCCGCAGCGCCTGATACACAATACGTTACGCGCCTTCACCAGCCTGCCGGTGCGGATGGTCGCGCGCCACTGACCGGCGGGGCTCCACCAGGAAAGCGGGATAATGCCGAAAATCACATACCGTCATGCCGATGGGACACAAGACAGTCTTGATATTTCGCCTGGCATCAGCGTCATGCAGGGGGCCATTTCGGGCGGGGTGAAGGGCATCGTGGCGGAATGCGGTGGCGCCGCCATGTGCGCCACCTGCCATGTCTATGTCGACCAGAAATGGCTGGCCGCCCTGCCGCCGATGAATGCCGTGGAACACGAGATGCTGGAGACCACGGCCGCCGAACGCCGACCCAACAGCCGGCTGAGCTGCCAGATCAAGGTCGGCCCGGACCTCGACGGCCTGGTCGTCGGCATCCCCGACCGGCAGCTCTGAATGACCGGGGCGGGTGTGGTCATTGCCGGTGCCGGCCAGGCCGGCTTCCAGGCCGCCCTGTCCCTGCGCGACCAGGGCTATGACGGGCGGATCACGCTGGTTGGCGACGAAGCCCATCCGCCCTATCAGCGGCCGCCTTTGTCCAAGGCCTTTCTTGGCGGCGAAATGGCTGCTGACACGGTGCTTCTGCGCCCCCCCGGGGCTTATGCCGGCCTGGCGATCGACCTGCTTCTCGGCCAGGGGATCGGCGAAATCGGGGCGGGCCGGGTCGCCCTCCACGACGGGGCGCAGCTTGCCTATGATCACCTGATCCTGGCCCTGGGTGCCCGCAACCGGGCGCTCGCCGTTCCCGGCGCCGGGTTGCAGGGGGTCGTGATGCTGCGGACCCTGGACGAGGCCGCCGCCCTGCGCGACCGGCTGGCCGAGGCGGCCCATGTCGTCGTGATCGGCGCCGGCTTCATCGGGCTGGAAGTCGCGGCGGCGGTGTCGTCGCGCGGCTGCCCGGTTCACGTGATCGAGGTGGCGCCGCGCGCCATGGCGCGCGCGACATCGGCGCCGGTATCGCAGTATTTTTCCCGCCGGCACGCCCGGCAGGGGGTGCATTTCCTGTTCGACACCGGGGTCACCCGGCTTGTCGGCCGGGCGGGCCGGGTCGTCGGCGTCGAGATCGCCGGCGGCGCCACCATCGCTGCGGACCTGGTGGTCGTCGGCATCGGCGTGACCCCCAATGTCGCGCTGGCCCAGGCCCACGGGCTTCGGCTCGACGGCGGCATCGCGGTCGATTCCCACCTGCTGACGAGCGATCCGGCGATCTCGGCGATCGGCGACTGCGCGGCCTTTCCCGACCGCCGCAACGGCGGCCGGGTCCGCCTGGAATCGGTCCAGAATGCCGTCGACCAGGCGCGCTGCGTGGCCGCCCGCCTGGTCGGAAGGGCGGCCCCCTATGCCGCCGTTCCGTGGTTCTGGAGCGATCAGGGCCAGGACAGGCTGCAGATCGCCGGCCTCACCGGATCGCACGACCAGGTGGTCCTGCGGGGCGATCCGGAGAGTGGCGCCTTTTCTGCCTTCTGCTTTCGGCAGGGCCGGTTCCTTGGCGTCGAATCGGCCAACCGGCCGGGCGACCATATGACCGGCCGTCGCCTGCTCGGCCAGGCCTTGGCCCTGAGCCCCGACCAGGCAGGGGATCCCGCGTTCGATCTCAAGGCCTATGCCGCCGGCCACCGCGCGGCCTGACCGTGGGCGCCGGGCCGCGGGCCCCTCAGGTCCCGCCCTCGATATCGCGGAACACCTCGCTCGCCACCCGGAAACAGTCGATTCCGGCGGGAACGCCGCAATAGGCCGCGACCTGCAGGAACACCTCGCCCAGTTCCGCCTTGGTCAGCCCGTTGTTCAGGGCACCGCGGATATGCAGCTTCAGTTCATGGGGCCGGTTCAGGGCCGCCAGCATGGCGAGATTGAGCAGGCTGCGGCTGCGCCGGTCGAGCCCCGGGCGGTTCCAGATCTCGTCCCAGCAATATTCCGTGGCCAGCTTCTGCATCGGCCAGGTAAAGCCGTCGGCGCCAGCCAGGGAACGGTCGACATGGTCGTCCCCCAACACGCTGCGCCGTGTCGCCAGGCCCCGGGCAAACTTGTCGCCGAGCCGCTCGTCCTCACTCATCGGTTCCCCCTGTCTCCGAACAACCGGCCCGTCCGCTGCCGGGCCCCGCCGCCCCGATGCTAGAGGGCTTCGCTCCCGGACGAAATCACCATTGCCGTCGGAAAGGGCGTTGGATCAACACGATAGAGCGCCGCCGGGAGGCTTTTGCGGGGTTATCCGGCGGGTCGCTGGGCGGCATCACGCGGGGCGCAGGCCGGGTCCGGCAAAGCGGCTTCGCCGGGCCACGGCGGCCACGGTCCGGGCCGCGACGATGGCCCACAGGGCCGCCAGGCACAGGACCAGAACCGCTCCGGCTGCCGCGAAGGCTTCAAGCCCGGTGGCCTGCCCCAGGGCCAGGGTGGCCAGCGCAAAGACGCCCAGCGGAAAGGTGAAGCCCCACCAGCCGAGATTGAACGGCAGGCCCTCGCCCAGATAGTGGATGGTCTTCAGCACCGCCAGGGCGAGCCACCAGCTGGCATAGCCCCACAGCACGACGCCACCGAGAAGCCCCAGCCCGAAGGCGGTTTTACCGACCGCTGGAAGACCGGCCGCGGCGAATGCATCGGGTGCCGCGGCGCCCAGCACCAGAAGGCCCAGGGCACCGGTCCCGATCGGGCCGAGCGCCAGCCAGGCGGTCACGCCCATCGCCCGTTCCGGCAGCTTGTGGAGGGCCAGACGCAGAAACAGCAAAGCGAGAATGGCCAGGGCAAGGGGTACCGACCAGGCCCACAGGACATAGCAGAAGATCAGGACGGCGAAGCCCTGGGCCGGGGCGAGATGCGGCACCAGGAGGCCGCCGCTGACCGCCGCGACCTCGGCCGCGACCACGGGCAGCAGCCAGACGGCCGTCAGCCGCGCCATGCTGTGCCCCTGCCGGGTGAACATGAAATAGGGAATCGCCAGGCCGCAGGCAACGGCCATAGCCACGTCGATCCACCACAGACCCCAGGCGATGGACAGGGCCGCCGGCCCGATCACCGCCGGGCCGAACGCCACAAAGCCGTTGATGATGGTCGCCAGCCCCATCGGGATTGCGCCGCAGAACATCGACATGACCGGGTGGTCGAAAATCCGCCGCGCTTCGTCGAAGAACATCAGCCAGTGCGCTGCATAGAGCAGGCCGAACAGGGTGAACAGGCCGATATTGGCCAGCCACAGCCCGACCGCCAGCCCGGTCATGCCCGGCACAGCAACCGGAAAGCGGTCGAGCGCCAGGGCCAGCACGCCGGTTCCCATGGTCACCGTGAACCAGTTGGGGGTGAAATTGCGCACGATCGCGGCACGTGGCGCGGCCGTGGCCGGAGCGATCGGCGGCAGGTTTCCGTCCAACGTGATCATGGCGATAGGACCCCTCTGGCTGACGGCTCAGGGCCATGCCGGCCTGGTCGCGCGATATGCCAAGGGAGCCTATTTCGGCCAGATCAATCGTTCCAATAGACGATATCTCTCGATATAATCGAGATATGAGATTGATTATCGGCCAATCGCCGTGACCCTTGAGCAATTGCGCATTTTCGTTGCCGTGGCGGAACGCCAGCACATGACCCAGGCGGCACGGGCCCTGAACCTCGCCCAATCGGCGGCCAGCCACGCCGTCGCGGCCCTGGAAAGCCGCCACAACACGCGGCTGTTCGACCGGATCGGGCGGCGCATCGAATTGACCGAGGCGGGGCGCAGCCTGCTGGCGGAAGCCCGGGCGATCCTGGCCCAGGTCGCGCGTGCCGAACTGGCGCTGGGCGAATTCGGCCAACTGCAGCGCGGAACCCTGGCGGTGCGCGCCAGCCAGACCATCGCCAGCTATTGGCTCCCGTACCACCTGGTGCGGTTCCGCCGCGCCTATCCGGCGATCGACATCCGCCTGAAGATCGGCAACACGGCGCAAGTGGCCGACGCCATCGAGACCGCGGAGGCCGAGCTTGGCTTTGTCGAAGGCGCCGTGACCAGCGCCCATCTGACCAGCACGGCCGTGGCCCGCGACCAGATGCTGGTGGTGGTCGCGCCCGGCCACCCCTGGGCGGACGCGCCGCTCGCCGCCAACGCCCTGGTCGGCGGCGACTGGGTGTTGCGGGAACAGGGATCGGGCACCCGCTCGGCTTTCGAACAGGCTTTGGCGCAACTGGGGGTCGCGCCGCAACGGCTGAACGTGGTGTTGGAACTGCCGTCGAACGAAGCAGTGCGCGCGGCGGTCGAGGCCGGCCTGGGCGCCACCGCCCTGTCCGCCTCGGTCGCCGCCCCAAGCCTGGAAGCCGGCCTGTTGCGCAAGGTGGCCTTCCCCCTGCGCGACCGCGAGTTCCACAGCCTTCGCCACAAGAACCGTGACCCGAGCCGTATCGCCGCCGCCTTCCTGGCCCTGATGGCGGCGACCCGCCCCCAACGGCCAGTCCCGGACGGCTTCCCGTCCGGGTAATCCCGCCTTGACACCCCAGGAATGCCCGCTTGATCGCCCGATGGCGGGGTCAGGGCGTCGTCCCGCGGCACATTCCACCACGGCCAGGGGCGGGTTCGCCCGTTGGATATTATCCGTTAGGAGCCGACGACGGTGATCCGTCCGGTATGCCGGCCGACCAGGTCGGTGACGGCCCGGGCCTTCATGGCCTGGTCGGTAAGGTCCAGCAGGACCAGCAGGTCGGGGCTGTCGGCGGGTATGGGCGGGGCCGCCATCAGGGCCTCGATCTGCGCCCCGTCGCGCGCACCCCGCCAGATCTGGAACGCGCCCATGGCGCCGCAGAAAAGATTATCGGGATAGCCGTCGGCGAATTCGCAGCCCAGGCCAAAGGTCTTGCCATTCGGCGTTCCGAAGCCGTCATCGTGATAAAGCGTCTGCTGCAGCCTCTGCGTCCCATCCAGCCAGAGCGTCATCCGGTCATGGGTGGCATCGGCCGGCACGCTGGACAGGGCCAGGAAGTGCCATTGCCGGTCATTGATGGCCAGGCCGCTGTCCAGCCGGGACGAGCTGTTCCACAGGGTCAGGCCGGCGGGCACGGACAGGGTCAGGCGCGCCGTGCCGTCATGGTGGGACGGGTCCTGATAGGCGTTATAGGCGAAGACCCAGGCCGTTTCGGCCGAGGTGGTGAAGCTCGGGTCCTCGCCCGGATTGGTCACGAAACACGGATCGGTGAATTTCGGGTCCCGCCACTGCAGCCACAGGGCGATGGTGAAGCCCGCCGGATCGAAGGCGCTGACGTCCTCGATGGTGATATAGCTGCCGCAGTTGAACTTGGCTGCCAGGTCGCCATCCGGATAATTGGCCATTATGTGCTCCTGGCGCTGGACGTTGCCGAACCCGGAAGATGGAGAGCCCCGCGGGCGATCTCGAGCGCCCCGGACACGAAAAGCAGAACCCCGCTGACCACGATCCCGCCATAGGCCACTTCGGCCCATACGGTCGCGAACAGCACCGCCGCCCGGGTAACGAGCGATGCCCCGACCGCGGCGGCGAACCACAGGCCGAGCGCGCGGTCGGCGTCGCCCGGGGCGTCGCCGCCGGCCACCGCCTGCGCGAAGACGATGATCAGCATCACCACTCCGCCCAGCACCGCCGCACCGGTCGCCGGTACCGAGGCATCCGGGTTGGCGCGGCGGAAGGCGATGACCAGGATGTCGGCCACCAGAATCAAAGTCGGGATCAGGAACAGGGTGATCGCCCAGCCGGCGCCGCGGCCGCCCGAGGCCTTGCGCTGGATGATCAGGGCCGCGAGGAACACGCCGCGGACGATGAAGAAGGCACAGGTGCCGAAGATCACCCGGGCAAACGACAGGGGGTCCTGGCGCAAGGGCGGCACGTTGATCGGCTGGACGCCGGCCCGGGCAATGGTCCGCGTCAGATCCATGCCGCCCAGAATTCCGTTCAGCAGCGACCACACGGCCTGACCGGCCCCGGCGGCGATTTCCACCGTCCCCAGGCCGTCCGCCGAGCGCGGCCCGGCCGCGGCCCAATCAGCCGGCGCCGGCGGATTGGGCGAGACCCCCGAAGCGTAATAGGGTGCGCGGCCCATCAGCTTCAGGGCGAAGCCGGCCGGCACGGCCACCACCAGGCAGAACAGCCGCATCAAGGTCAGGTCTTCGCCGGTCAGCCAGCGATAGAAGGCCGACAGGAAGGGGACCTCGATGACCGATGTCAGGAAGGTCTTGATCGAGCGGGCCAGCGCCCGCACAAGGTCGATGAAGAGATCAACAATCGCCTGGAAGACATCGATGGCGATGTCTGCGAGGCCGCGCAGGACATCGAGAACGGCCGCCATGGAGCGGGCCAGGACGCCGGGGTCCTGGGAAAACGCCAGGTCGGCCCAGACCCGATTGATGGTCGCCTGGACGTCGCCCGAGAGCTGCCTCTCGAGCGCCCCGAAGAAGCTGCCGAAGGCGTCGGTCACCTCCTGGGTCGGGGTGAAGTCCGGCCAGGAGACGGCCCGCGCCCCCGGCTCTGCCGGCGCTCCGCTTGGAAGGGCGTTGTCGGCGACCTTGCCGAGCAGCCAATTGTCCTGGGACGCGCCTTCGGTCGGGGTCTGCTTGCCGGTCGCCGCGGTCGCCTCCTGGTTGACCGTGGCGACACCCAGCACAGCCTTCATGGTGTCGAAGGCCGTGTCGATGTCCTGCCTGGCGCCGCCTATAAGCGTGTCGACGGCGCTCTTGATGCCGTCATAGCTGACCGGCCCGGCACCGCTGTCGAGACCCGCCCAGGCGTCCGTCACGGTCTGCTCGAGCGTGGTATGGAGGCTAAGAACCGCCGCCCAGTCGAACAGGAAACTGACCGCCTCGATGACATGGTCGATGGCTGTGGCGATGGCGTTGAAGATCCCCTGGACCAGAAGCGTCGCCTGTTGCAGCGTCTGGATCACGGTCTGGAAGACCGTCTTTACCCCGTTCTTGATCGCGGTGATCACAGCGTTCGCGCCGTCGGCCACGGCCTGCACCACAGCCCCGACGACTTTCGCGACACCGGTCTTGATGTCGTCCCAGAAATCGCCCGCCCAGGAGCCGAGACCACCCCCGGCGAGCAGCGCCCCGATGGCGGTTTTCGCGTCCCCCGCGCTCAGCAGGCCGAAGTGATGGCTGTCGGCCTCGAGACTGAACTGAAAGGCCTGATCGCAGACACATGGCGTCGCACTGTCCGCTGCGGGCATGCAACAGGCCGTGCCCATGTCGCAGGCCGGGTTGCAATACATCATCCCGACCGAGCGCTTGCGCGGCGCCGCCATCGAGTTGCGCACCATGCCGGACGCCTGATTGATCGCCTGGGTCGCGCTGTGCATCAACGCCGGATTGCCGCGATAGGCCTCGGCAATGATGGGCTGGCTGTCATAGCCCTTGGCCGCGGTCAGTTGGCCCTGGTCGATGGTCCCCAGATTGCGCTGCAAGGTCCCGTCTGGCCGGATGACGAACCGCATCGCAGGATCCATGAACGAGCCTGTGACAAACAGTTCCGGCGCCGCCAGGCCGGGGCGGAAGCGGCCTGTGCTGTCGGGTAGCCCGGCCGCCACGGCGATCCGGCAGGTGCCGTTTCCATCGGTCACCAGGTCGAGATATTGGCTGGGCGAGACCACGTGGCCCTGGCCGCGCCAGTACACCATGGTCGCCTGCTGGGCGGTCAGCCGGAAGCCCTGATTGCCCCGGGGGGTGCCGTCTTCCTGGCGCAGCAGGGTGATGGAGACCTGGAAATTCGCGCTGGAAGCAGGATCCCCCGCGGCCGCCGGAAAGGCAAAATCCCGGATCAGATCGCTGTCGACATAGAAGGCGTGCAGCTGGTCGGCCAGGCGCGCGGCGGTCACATTCTGCGCATCGGCAAAGAACAGCGCGCCGTCGACATAGTCGATCAGGACCGGCCAGGCGCCGGTGGCATAGCTTTCGACGCCGCCGCCCGACGAGGCCAGCGGATCGACGATGTAGATTGCGTTCTGACCGCCATAGAAGATCGCGCCGGCGCCCGACAGGACCGGGTCGGTGAGCGGGGGTGCCGGCAATTGGAAATTGCGCAGGGCCCCGCCCGAATAGATATCGATGGCGTCCACCCGGCCGGTTTCGTAGCCGAGATAGCAGACCCCGGCGCCGATCACCGGCGCCACCGCCACCGTCGCGCCGGTGGCGGTCCGCGACAGCCGGCTCCGCTTTGCAACGTCGAAGACGAAAAGCGCCGTGCCATTGCCGAAGGCCAGATAGTGGCCGTCGCAGAACACCCCGGCCTGGGGCGGGCCCTCGCACGGGGCCGACCACAGGGCATGCGACAGGGTCTGCAGATCGACTGCCGCCACGCTGTCGTGCAGCGGCACATAGACCACGTCGCCCGCCATCGCCGGCCGGGCGGCAATATTGCCCTGGCCATAGGGGCCGACCAGCGGCCCGTAAGGCGTGTCGACATGCTCGGCGGGCGCGGCGACACGATAGAGGCCGCGATCCCCGGCAACCATCACCGAGGCCCCATAGCTGGCCATCCAGACAAGATTGCCGACATAGGCCAGCGGCGCGATATCACCGGATGCGGGGTCGATCGTGTAGAGGGTCTGATCGTCGCAGGCGACGGCCATCAGGCTGCCATAGACGGCCAGGCGACGCGGGTCCGCACCCTGGCCGAAGGTGGCATAGCTGGCCAGCGGCTTGCCGCTGATCGGGTCGTAGGTCCTGACGGAACTGCCGACGGCGACCCAGACCCGGCCAAAACCGAAGGCCGCCCCATCGGACACCTGTCCCGTCGCCGTCTGCCAGTTCACCAGCGATCCGTCCGGCATGGTCGTCCCCCGTCTTGCGGAGCCATCCCGGGCCGGCCGAAGCCCCGCCCCCAGATGGCGATCCTAGGCGATCGAGCGCAGGACAGACCCCTTCCGGCCGGAAACGAACCCAAAGACGAACGCCCACAGGACAACAACTCTAGGGTCGTTCGGGTGTTTTCTCAATCCCTGGGGCGGGGCCGGGCGGCTAGAGTTCCAGTTCCAGGGTGGCGCTCCTGGCCCGCGAGACGCAGATCATCATCTCGCTGTTCGACGCCCGTTCGGCCGCCGACAGCACGCTGTCCCGGTGATCGGGCTGCCCGGCGAGGACCGTCGTCCGGCACGTTCCGCACAGGCCTTCCCGGCAGGAATAGGGCACCCCGGCGCCGTGGTCTTCCAGCACCTCCAGGATGCTGCGGCCGGGCGGCACCTCGTAGCGGGTGCCGGAATCGCGCAGAATCACGGTAAAGGGCGTGTCCGCCGTGGTGTCGACGGCCGCCGCCGTGAACCATTCGAAATGGACCCGGTCCGGCGGGCGATCGGCCGCCGCCGCCTCGACCGCCTTCATCAGGGGCTCGGGGCCGCAGGTATAGAGATGGGCCGTCCCAGGGACCTTGCCCAGGGCCGCCGCCACGTCGAACAGCCGCCCCTCCTGCTCGTCATCGAAATGGAAATGGCAGCGGTCCGGCGCCAGCGCCCGCAGGTCTTCGTAGAAGGCCGTGCGCTGGCGATTCCGCGTGCAGTAGAAAAGCTGCCAGCGCCGGTTGGTGGCGACGCAACTGCGGATCATCGCCATGATCGGCGTGATGCCGATCCCGCCGGCGATGAACACATAGTCTTCGGCCGCCAGCTCCAGGGGGAAATTGTTGCGGGGGGCGCTGACCGTGAGCTGGGTGCCCAGGCGCACCTGCTGGTGAATGTAGCGCGACCCGCCGCGGCTATCCCGGGCGAGGCCGACCCCCAGGCAATAGCGATCGCGCTCGGCCGGGTCGTTGCACAGGGAATAATGGCGGATCAGCCCGCCCGGCAGCTGAATTTCGAGATGGGCCCCGGGCGTGAAGGGCGGCAAGGCGCCGCCGTCGGGATCGCGCAATTCGAGCACCAGGACATCGCGTGCTTCACAGTGGATCGCGCTGACCTTGAGGGTCAGCCGGTCGGGTGGTGCCATGCACCGTTCCTTCGTCTTGGCCTTGGGCATCGCCAGGCAAAGGGAACGCCGGTTCGCCGTCGGAGATGGGTAAACTCAAGTGCGGGAGCGGCGGCGGACGGATGGCCGTTCCGCCACCGCTCCTGCGGCAGGGCGACACCGCGGACAGCCCATGCGCCGTCCGCGGGCGGTCTCGTCAGGCTGGCGCTAGGCGATTTCCAGCCGGCGCACGCCTTCGTTCGCCTCTTCCTTGAGCAGCTTGTCGAGCACCCAGAGCATCTTGCCCGGACCGGCGTCGAGCGCGATGTCGAGCATCTTGAAGTCCGGCTTTTCCTTGGCGCGGAGATGCTGCGCTTCGAGCATCACGGCATCCTCGCGGAAGGCG
>JAJFJE010000164.1 GCA_021774355.1 Alphaproteobacteria bacterium | reverse complement strand
ACCGCGCCCGATCGCGGATCGATCCGCCTCAATTCGCTTGCGTCGCCATCCCAGGTGCCGTGCCAGAGCGCCCCCTCGACCCAGGTGACCCCGGTCACGAAGCGGTTGGATTCGAGGGTGCGGAGGATCGTTCCCGTATGGGGGTCGATCTGGTGGATTTTCCGGTCCCGGTACTGCCCCACCCACAGCACGCCTTCGGCCCACGCCAGCCCCGAATCCCGGCCACAGCCGGGGGCCGGAATAGTGCCGAGCACGCGACCGGTCCGGGGCTCGATCCGCTGGATGCGGTCCTCGGCAATCTGGAACAGATGCTCGCCGTCGAAGGCCGTTCCGGCGTGGGCGGCCACGTCGATCGCGCGCAGCATCGTCCCGCTCGCCGGATCGAAGGCAATCAACCGATCGCCCGCCGCGAACCAGACCAGCTCGCCATCATAGGTGACTCCGTGCACGTGGTCGGCACCCTGGAAAGGGCCATGCTCGCGGATGATCTCGGCTGTCGATTTCTTCATGCCCCGAGCCTAATCACCCGGCAGCGGGCCGGGGAGTAACAAGATTGTCGGGAATCCGGGAACCAGCGGGATCATCCATCGACGCGCCCGGCCGCGGCCAACGGCCTGCACCTTGCCGGCGGCGGCAAGCGATTCGAGCGCCCGCTGCACCGTGCGCGGGCTGGTCGTAAGCGCCATCGCCAGCGCCGAACTGGACCATGATTCGCCATCGGCCAGAAGAGCGAGGACCGCGCCGTGCCGCTCCTCCACCGGTGGCATCAACACCACGACGTCGCCGGCCCGGTGCGGCACCAAGGCAAAACCCCGCGGCGTCGCGCGGATATCGGCGAGCGTGCCGAGCGCCGCGCGAAGCCGGCCGACCTCCACCCGCAACCGCGCACGATGGGATTCGTCAACCTGCTGCACCCGAAAGGCCTGGGCAAGGAGCGTGGCACGCGGCACGTCGCCGGGCCAGGCCTCCCCCAGCACCCGAGCCAGGGCGAACAATAGGGGCCGCGTCACCAGGGGCAGCACCCCGTACCTGTCGCGCACCGCGTGGCGGCATGCGTCCACCACCAGCGTTCCCGACGCGAAGAGCGCTTCAACCGCGTCGAGCCGGAGCGGCTGCTCCTGGCCACGGGCGATCAGCCGGGCCACTGGCGTGTCCAAGGTGCGACAGGCGGTTTCGACCTCCGCGGTCAGCGCCGGGATGGCAGCCGCCCGGGCGGCCCGGGCGGCCCGGGCGAGCGCGCTGCGCGCAGCCCGGGCCCGGACCCGCCGGATGGCGATTCCCGCCGCCGCAAGTTCGCAGGCGGCCCGCGCGGCAGGCGGGAGCGGCCCGGGATCGAGCCCATCGAGCATCTGCTCGGCGTCGTCCAGGCGACCGATCAGGAGTTGGCGGCGCACTTCGAGGGTGCGCGCATGGGCGGCATTCACCCGGTCGCCATGGGCTTCGAGGACCCGGCGCGCCGCGTCGAGCGCCGAGGCGGGCCAGGAGAGGTCCCGCGATACCAGCGCGATCTCGGCCTCGGCAACGATGCACCGGGCGTGGGCCACGGCTTCCCGCGAGCCAAAGGCGCGGGCGGCGCGCCTCAGCAGCGATTTTGCCCGGTCGAAGTCGCCAAGCTGCGCCATTGCGATCCCGCGCAGGGCAAGCGCGGGGGCGTCGGCGCGCAGGGCAACCCGGTTCAAGGCGCCGAACGGATCGCCTGCCGCCAGCGCGCGTGCCGCAGCGGCAATCAGTGAGTCCATCGCAATCCCGTCACACTTGTTACTCCCACCGGCGGCAACCCCCGCGGCACATTGGCCGGCGACCCGCACGGAGCGGTCGGCGGTGCCCGCCTGGGCCGCCCGAAGCTCCCGGATCCTGCCAGTTCGGAGGCTATCATGACCATCAATGAAGCGACGGAGAACACCCGTAAGGGCGACGAGCGCGCCATTCCCATGCCGGCGATCGTCTCGCCGCAAGCGTGGAATGCCGCCCGCGAGCAACTGCTGGTGAAGGAAAAGGCCCATACCCGCGCCCGCGACCGTCTGGCTGCCGAGCGCCGGCGGATGCCTTGGATGGCGGTGGAACAGGCCTACGCGTTCGAGGGGCCGTCGGGGCGGGCGAGCCTGCTCGACCTGTTCCAGGGCCGGCGTCAACTGATCGTCTACCGCGCCTTCTTCGAACCGGGGGTATTCGGCTGGCCCAACCAGGCCTGCCGCGGCTGTTCCATGGTTGCCGATCAGGTCGCCCACCTGGCCCATCTGAACGCCCGCGACACCACCCTCGCCTTCGTCTCGCGGGCACCGCAGGAGGACGTCATGCGTCTGAAGGCGCGGATGGGTTGGGCGATGCCGTGGTACACCATCACCGACAGCTTTGACGCCGATTTCGGCGTCGGCGAATGGCACGGCCATAACGTCTTCATCCGCGACCGCGACCGGGTGTTCCGCACCTACTTCGTCAACAACCGCGGTGACGAGGCGATGGGCAGCACCTGGAGCCATCTCGATATCACGCCGCTCGGCCGTCAGGAGGATTGGGAGGACTCGCCGGAAGGCTACCCCCAGACCACGCCCTACAAATGGTGGAACTGGCACGATAGCTATGCCGCCGATCAGGCCCCCGATGCCAAATGGGTCGAAGTGTCCGAGGCCGGGGAAAAGGCGTTTCGAAACCCCGACGCCACGTCAGGGACGTGAGCGGGGCCGGCGGCGCCACGAGGCGATGGGCCTTTTCGACGGCTGGGGCACCATGATCGGGCAGATGGACGCGGCCGCCCGGTCCCTGCCATGACGGGCTGGACGGCGCGGGCCGGGTGGGTTGAACTGCGCCCGGGGCAGAACATGGGAGAGACGATTATGACGAAGATCCTGCCGCTGGCCGGGTGGCTGGCCGTCGCGACGGCACTGGCGGCCGGGCCCGCCCGGGCCGAGGACCCGCCGGCGCCGGTGCCCTTCGC
>JAJFJE010000163.1 GCA_021774355.1 Alphaproteobacteria bacterium | reverse complement strand
CTTGGTGCAGGGCCGCGTAATCCCCACCGTGTCGGCTTCCTGGAAAGCGTCGTTGCCGATCAGATGGGTGGCAACCTGGCCGGTCAGGCAGACGATCGGAATCGAGTCCATCAGGGCGTCGGTCAGGCCCGTGACGGCATTGGTTGCCCCCGGGCCCGAGGTCACCAGCAGCACGCCGGGCTTGCCGGTCGACCGGGCATAGCCTTCGGCGGCGTGAGCCGCGCCCTGCTCGTGACGGACCAGGACATGCTTGATGCTGTTCTGCTTGAATAGCGCGTCATAGATCGGCAGCACCGCCCCGCCCGGATAGCCGAAAATCGTGTCGACGCCCTGATCGACCAAGGCCTTCAGAATGATTTCTGCGCCGGTCATGGTCTTCTGGCTCATCACGGACTTCCTCGGGCTGCTCGATCGGGCACGACAGGTCGCCCGCGCCCCGGGGGGCGACGAGCGGAGGCGCACCCTATTCGCTCATTCTTGCGTCGTCAACCCGGATTTTTGAATTAAATTTTCAATTTCGCACCTACACCTTTCCATTTGTTGCGCAGACATCCATTCCCAATCGGCCATGCGCTGGCGCGCCCAGGTCATCTGGCGCTTGGCATATTGCCGGGTTTCGATTTCGGCGAGGTCGAGCGCCTCGGCCAGGGTTACCGCGCCGCCCAGATGGGCGGCCAGCGGGCGCAGGCCGATCGCCTTCATGGCCGGCAGGCGCGGATCGAGATCGAGCCGCAGCACCGCCCGCACCTCGTCCAGAACACCGCCGGCGATCATCGCCTCGAGGCGCAGCCTTTGCCGGCGCAGCAGGCACTCCCGGTCCGGCGCCACCACCAGCCGGACCAGACGTCCCAGGTCGGGCGGCGGCGGCAGGGGATCGGCCTGCCAGGCCGACAGCGGCCGCGCGGTTGCCTCGGCGACCTCCAGTCCGCGCAGGATCCGCTGGCTGTCGCCGGGCTTCAGGCGTGCCGCCAGGAGCGGATCGCGCCGCGCCAGTTCGGCATGCAGGGCCGGGGCGCCTTCCGCCGCCAGCCGTGCCGCCAGCGCGCTGCGCAGCCGAGCCGGAACATCGGGGATCTCGGCCAGGCCCTGGACCAGGGCCTGGAAATAGAGTCCGGTGCCGCCGACCACCATGGCCACCATGCCGGCGCGGTGGGCCGCGTCGATTTCGCGCCTGGCGAGGACGGCCCAGCGGGCTGCGGAGCCCGGCTCGCCGACCGGCAGATAGCCGTAGAGGCGATGGTCGGCCCGCGCCAGATCGGCCGCGCCGGGCCGCGCGGTCAGAATTGCCAGTTGCTCATAGACCTGAGCGGAGTCGGCATTTATGATTCGCCCGCCCAGCCGCTCGGCCAGGGCCAGGGCCAAGGACGATTTGCCGCCGCCGGTGGGGCCGGCGATCAATATGGTCAACCGGGTCGCTGGCCCGGGAACCGCTGGCGGCACCGACACTGTTTCTCCTCAACTTCAGTCCATTCGTAATGAATCATGCTACGACCGTCATCGTCACCTGCGCCGCAGGCCGGTTGACCGCGCCGCCGGCGGCGGCGGCGCGATGAGCGGCGCCCTTACCACCATACTTGGTCGGCTGATCCGGACCGGCAAGCTGGAAGTGGTGGACCCGCAAGGCCAGAGCCGCGTCTTTGGCGACGGCGGCGCGCCCGCGATCCGCATCCGCCTTACCGACGCGGCCGCCGCCCGGGCGATTGCCGCCGACCCGGCCATGACGCTGGGCGAGATGTATATGGATGGCCGTCTGCTGGTCGAAGAGGGCAACATCTTCGACCTGCTGTCCCTGCTCAAGCGCAACGGGCTGCGCCGGGCGGCCACCCCGACCATGCGCGTCAGGGCGCTGTGGCGGCTGCTCGCCTACCAGTTGGGAGCCCGTCTGCCGATCAACCGCAACCGGGGCAACGTCGCCCACCACTACGATCTCGACGCCCGCCTGTTCGATCTCTTCCTCGATGATGACTGGCAATATTCCTGTGCCTATTTCGAGCCGCGCGGGATCAGCCTGGACGAGGCCCAACTGGCCAAGAAGCGCCACATCGCCGCCAAGCTCCTGCTTCAGCCGGGACAAAAGGTGCTGGATGTGGGCTGCGGCTGGGGCGGGCTGGCGCTTTATCTCGCCGAAAGCACAGGGGTCGACGTCACCGGCGTCACCCTCAGCGCGGAACAACTGGCGATCGCCCGCAGCCGCATCGCGCAGCGGAACCTGGGCGACCGGGTGCGTGTCGCCCTGACCGATTATGTCGACCTGGGCGGCCAGTATGACCGCATCGTCTCGGTCGGCATGTTCGAGCATGTCGGCGTCGCCAATTACCGCAGGTTCTTCAGCAAGATGGCGCAACTCCTGCACAAGGAGGGGGTCATGGTGCTGCACTATATCGGCCGCGTGAAGCCGGCCTATGCGGTCAACCCCTGGGTCGAGAAATACATCTTCCCCGGCGGCTATATGCCGGCCCTGTCCGAAGTGTTGCCCGCCGTCGAACGGGCCGGCCTGCTGGTCAAGGACATCGAGATCTGGCCGATGCACTATGCCTGGACCCTGCGGGCCTGGCGCGAACGCTTTCTGGCCCGCAAGGCCGATGCGGTCCGGCTCTACGACGAACGCTTCTGCCGGATGTGGGAGTTCTATCTGGCGGCCAGCGAGGCCAGCTTCCGCCATGACCGCCTGCCGGTCGTCCAACTGCAACTGGCCCGCCACCAGGATGCCGTGCCCTTTGCCCGCGGCTATATCGCCGCGGCAGAGGCACAGTTGAAAGCCTTTGAAGCCGACTCCCCGCCCCTGCCGCCCGTCACCTTCTGACCGCCCCCGCTGCGGCCCGAACCGACTTGGCCCTTGCGGTCGACGGACCGATCGATAGGGTGGCGCCCATTCTGCCCCTGCGGACCGAAGAGCCCCGATGAACCACGTTCTGACCGTCATCGCCAGCCCCGCGGGCCCGGCCCTCACCGACCGCGATGTCGCCCTGGTCCGCGCCGCCCTGGTCCGCACCGCCGTGCCGGCCGGCGCCGCCGGCGCGGCCGACTGGCTTGCCCCGGGCGAGGCCTTCGACCTGCCGTTCGAGGGCCTGGACCCCGCCGCAGCCGAGCGCCGCGCCCGCGCCGCCCTGGCCGGCCGGCCGGTCGACCTGTTTGCGCAGGCCGCCCTGGGGCGGCGCAAGGCGCTGCTGGTCGCCGACATGGATTCGACCATGATCACAATTGAATGCATTGACGAGCTGGCCGACTTCGCCGGCTTGAAGGCAGAGATCGCGGCGGTCACCGAGCGCGCCATGCGCGGCGAGCTGGCGTTCGAGGCGGCGGTCACCGAACGGGTCGCCCGGCTTGCCGACCTGCCCGAATCGGTGCTGGCCCGCGCCTATGAGGAGCGTGTGCGCTTCACCCCGGGCGCGCTCAGCCTGGTCCGGACCATGGCCGCCGCGGGCGCCTATTGCGCCCTGGTTTCCGGCGGCTTCACCTATTTCACGACGCGGGTCGCGGCCGTATTGGGCTTTCACGAGAACAGGGCGAACCGCCTGGAAGTCGCGGACGGCGTTCTGACCGGTCGGGTCGTGCCGCCGATCCTGGGGGCCCAGGCCAAGCTCCAGGCCCTGCGCGAATTGACCGCCGCCCACGGCCTCGCCCCGGATGCGACGCTGGCCGTCGGCGACGGCGCCAATGATCTGCCCATGATCGAAGCCGCCGGCCTGGGCGTCGCCTTCCATGCCAAGCCCAAGGTCGCGGCGGCCGCCCGCGCCCGCATTGAACATGGCGACCTGACCGCCCTGCTCTATCTTCAGGGCTATCGCCGCAGCGCCTTCGCCGCCTGAACCCTGCCCGGCCTGAGCCCTGCCCGGCCTGAGCCCGGCCCGGCCTGAGCCCGGCGTGCTGCGGTCGGCGCCTGGCGCAACCCGCGCAAAAAGACCGGCCCGGGCGTCGCCGCCCGGGCCGGTCCTTGGTTCAGCAGGACTTACTTGTCGTCCAGCTTGATCGCGACAAAGCGCAGTTCGCCCTCATGGGCCAGCAGGAACAGGGCCGACTTCTTGCCCGCCTCGCGCTCGGCCTTCAATTTTTCGGCCACCGCTTCCGGCTTGGAGACCTTTTCCTGGGCGACTTCGACGATCACGTCGCCCGGCTGGACGCCCCGCTCGGCGGCATTGGAATTGGCCTTCACATCGACCACCACGACCCCGGCAATGTCGCTGCCGACCTTGAAGCGGGTCCGCAGATCGTCGTCCAGGACGGCCAGGGTCAGGCCCTGGACAAGCTGGGTTTTCGGGCCGGCCGGATCGGTCTTGCCCGGCTTGCCCTTGTCGCTCGCTTCGGCGACGGCTTCCTCGAGCTGGCCCACGGCGACCCGCACGGTCGTCGGCTTGCCGTCGCGCAGCAGCACGACATCGACCGTGGCGCCGATCTTGGTCTCCGCCACGACCCGCGGCAGCGAGCGCATTTCCGCAATCTCCTTGCCGTCGAAGGTCGTGATGACATCGCCTGGACGGATCCCGGCAGTGGCGGCCGGACCCTTTTCGTCCACCGAGGCGACCAATGCGCCATGCGCCCGTTCGAGGCCCAGGCTCTCGGCGATCTCGTCGGTCACCGACTGCACCCGGACACCCAGCCAGCCCCGGCGGGTCTCGCCGTACTGGATGATCTGGTCAACCACCGAATGAACCAGCGCCGAGGGAATCGAGAAGCCGATGCCCACCGAGCCGCCGGACGGCGAATAGATCGCCGTGTTCACGCCGATCACCTGGCCGTCCAAGTTGAACAGCGGGCCGCCGGAATTGCCCCGGTTGATCGCCGCATCGGTCTGGATGAAATCATCATAGGGTCCGGAATTGATATCCCGGTTGCGCGCCGAAATGATCCCGGCACTGACCGAGCCGCCCAGTCCGAACGGGTTGCCGATGGCCATCACCCAGTCGCCGACCCGGGCGCCGTCGGAATCGCCAAACGCGACGAAAGGCAACGCCTTGTTGGTCTTGACCTTCAGCACCGCGACGTCGGTCTTGGCGTCGCGCCCCGTCAAGGTGGCCGCCAGCTTGGTCCCGTCCGCCAGGGTCACCGTGATCTCTTCCGCGTCCTGAACCACGTGATTATTGGTCACCACGATGCCGGACGGGTCGATGATGAAGCCCGAGCCGAGCGAGGTGACCTGCTGCGGCCCGCGCTCGCGCTGCTGACGCTCCATAAAGTCCTTGAACAGGTCCTCAAAGGGCGAGCCCGGCGGAAATTCGGGCATCGGGACGTCGCCGTCGCCGCCCGGATTGATCGTCTGGGTCGTCGAGATGTTCACCACTGCGGGGCTGAGCTTGGCTGCAAGATCGGCGAAGCTCTCCGGGGCGCCGCGCGCTTCGGCCCGCATCGAGCCAAGCACCAGGGCAAGCAACAAAAGCCCCGATACCGCCAGCACCAGGCGCCGCTGCAACTCCACGGACCGCGTGCTGGCCTGCGCTGCCGCCAGGCCGGTTAATGGACCATTTCTGGTCACTCGGGTCGCACGTACATTGGTGAACACCTTTTCGTCTCCTCGTCTGGTCCCAGCGTGGCCGCCATGTCCAACTGTCGGTCCATATCTGATGCTCGAATATGGACGCATTATGGACGTATTGTGGCCGACTACCGCCAATGGACCTTATTGCTGTCCCGGTTTCCCGCCTGTTGCGCCTGTGAGCGAATCGAGGAAGCGGAAAAAGTCACTCGACGGCGACAGAACCATGGTCGTGGTCTTGGAGGCGAGGGCCGTGCGATAGGCCTGCATCGACCGGTAAAAGGCGTAGAACTGCGGATCCTTGCCGAAGGCTTCGGCGAAAGTGCGGATCGCCGTGGCGTCGCCTTCACCGCGGCTGATCTCGGACTGCCGCCGGGCATCGGCCAGGATGACCGAGCGCTGGCGGTCGGCATCGGCGCGGATGCGCTGGCCGGCCTCGGCGCCCTGGGCGCGGAATTCCCGCGCTTCCCTTTCGCGTTCGGTCTGCATCCGCTTGTAGATCGCCTGGCTGTTGGCCTCCGGCAGGTCGGCCCGGCGAATGCGGACATCGACGATCTCGATGCCAAAGCCCTTGGCCTCCTGGCTGACCAGGTCGGAGATCTGGCGCATCAAGGTGCTGCGGCCGGCGCTCAGCATGGCCTGAAACGGCTGGCTGCCCAGGGCCTGGCGCAGGCTGGAATTGACAATCGAACCCAGCCGGGAGTTGGCGGCCGCCTCGTTCCCCACGGTCTGGTAGAAGAGCAGCGGATTGACGATCCGGTAGCGGGCGAAACTGTCGACCACCAGGCGCTTCTGGTCCGCGGCGATGACCTCTTCGGCCGCGGCGTCGAGGTTCAGGACGCGTTTGTCGAAGGTAATGACGTTCTGGAACAGCGGCACTTTGAAGTGAAGACCCGGCTCGGTTACCGGCGCCCCCACCGGCTCGCCGAGTTGCAGCACCAGGGCCTGGTCGGTCTGCTGCACGGTATAGACGGACGACAGGCCGATGATGAGGAGCAGCAGGGCGGCGCCCAGGGCGGCAGTCATGCGCATGGTCATTGGCCTGCCCCCTGCTGGTCGGCGTCGTTGCCCGTGGCATTGCGCAGGGCCGGCAGCGGCAGGTAGGGCACCACGCCCGACCCGGCCCTGTCGTCCATCACGACCTTGTTCACGTCCTTCAAGATCGCTTCCATGGTCTCGATATAGATTCGCTGCATGGTGATGTCCTTGGCCTGGTTATAGGCCGCGAGCACGGACAGGAAGCGGGCCGCCTGGCCCTGGGCGTCGGCCACCACCCGCTGCTTGTAGCCCTGGGCCTCCTGGAGGACCCGTTCGGCATCG
>JAJFJE010000162.1 GCA_021774355.1 Alphaproteobacteria bacterium | reverse complement strand
GATTACGACGCCGGCGCCGCGCTGGTCGCCGAGCGCGACAATGTGGTCATGCTGCGGACTTTCTCCAAGATCTACGGCCTGGCCGCTTTGCGCCTGGGCTGGGGCTACGGACCGCCGGCCGTGATCGACGTGCTGAACCGGCTGCGCGGCCCGTTCAACGTCTCGACGGCGGCCCAGGCCGCCGGGGTGGCGGCGCTTGGCGATCATGATTTTCTCGCGGCGGGGCAGCGCCACAATGCGGAATGGCGGGCCTGGGCGACCGCGCGCCTGACCCAACTCGGCCTCGACGTGGTGCCCAGCGTGGCCAATTTCCTGCTGATCCGCTTTCCCGACGACGCCGGACGGAGTGCCGCCGATGCCGACGCCTACCTGACCGCCTGCGGCATTCTGCTGCGCCGGGTGACCGCCTACGGCCTGCCCGGACATCTGCGCCTGTCGATCGGCCTGGGCGAGGAATGCGCGGCGGCGGTCGCCGCCATCGCCGATTTTCTGCGGGGCCCGGCATGACCGATGCGCCCCTGTTCCAGCGGGTCGCCCTGCTGGGCATCGGCCTGATCGGGGCCTCCATGGCCCTGGCCATGCGCCGCGCCGGCCTGGCCGGCGAGATCGTCTGCGCCGCCCGCAGCGTCGAGACCCGGGCTGCGGCGCTGTCGCTCGGCCTGGTCTCGGCGGCCTATGAGGATCCGGCCGAAGCGGCGCGCGACGCCGATCTGATCGTGCTGGCCACCCCGCTGGGCGCCTTCGGGCCGCTGGCCCGGGCGATCGGCCCGGCCCTCAAGGCCGGCGCCATCGTCACCGATGTGGGATCGGTCAAGGACATCGTCTTCCGCGATGTCGCCCCGGCCCTGCCGCTCAACGTCCATCTGATTCCCGGCCATCCGGTTGCGGGGACCGAGCATTCGGGCCCGGCCGCGGGCTTCGCCGAACTGTTCGACGGCCGCTGGTGCATCCTGACCCCGGCGCCGGATGCGGACGAGGCGGCGGTGGCCCGGCTGTCGGCCTTCTGGACCGGGCTGGGGGCCAAGGTCGAGCTGATGAGCGCTGAACACCACGACCTGGTGCTGGCCATCACCAGCCACGTGCCCCACCTGATCGCCTATAATATCGTCGGCACCGCCTCCGACCTGGAAACGGTCACCCGGTCCGAGGTGATCAAATATTCCGCCGGCGGCTTCCGCGATTTTACCCGCATTGCCGCCTCCGATCCGACAATGTGGCGTGACGTCTTCCTGACCAACAAGACCGCGGTGCTGGAGATGCTCGGCCGCTTCGTCGAGGATCTGACGGCCCTGCAGCGAGCCATCCGCTGGGGCGACGGCGATGCCCTGTTCGAGCTGTTCACCCGCACCCGGGCGATCCGCCGCTCGATCATCGATGCCGGCCAGGATTCGGCGGCACCGGATTTCGGCCGCCGGCCGCCCGGCCCCGGGGGCGAGCCGCCCGCCTAGCGCATTGGCGTCATGAGGGTCATTCCGCCAAGGCCCTGGCGTGTTGAAATAGCGCGTCGTCAGGCGACGTGGTGACGCCGACGCCCCGCGGCCGGCCAGGCCGCGGGGGCTTGCGTTCGATTTCGACCAGCTTGGCCGGCTGCCGGCGCCTTAGCGCCGGTAGCTGGCCAGGTCGCGCACGGCGCCCCGGGCCGCCGAGGTGACGAAGGCGGCATAGGCCTTGAGGGCCGTGGTCACCCGCCGGGGTCGCGGCGCCGCCGGCTGCCAGGCGTCGGCACCGCGGGCCAGTTGCGCGCGCCGCCGCGCCGCCAGGGTCGCCTCGTCCACCGCCAGGCGGACGCTGCGGCCGGGAATGTCGATCTCGATCCGGTCGCCTTCTTCGACCAGGGCGATGGTGCCGCCTTCGGCCGCCTCGGGCGAGACATGGCCGATCGACAGGCCCGAGGTGCCGCCGGAAAAGCGGCCATCGGTGATCAGCGCGCATTGCTTGCCCAGCCCCTTGGATTTCAGGTAGCTGGTCGGATAGAGCATTTCCTGCATGCCCGGGCCGCCCCGCGGCCCTTCATAGCGAATCACCACAACGTCGCCCGGCACGACCTTGTCGGCCAGGATGGCGTCGACCGCCGCGTCCTGGCTTTCGAAGATGCGGGCCGGGCCGGCGAAGACCAGGATCGACTCGTCCACCCCGGCGGTCTTCACGATGCAGCCGTCTTCGGCCAGGTTGCCGGCCAGGACGGCCAGCCCGCCATCCTTGGAGAAGGCGTGGGCGACATCGCGGATGACGCCGCCCTGGCGGTCGAGGTCCAGGGCTTCGTAGCGCTTGTCCTGGCTGAAGGCGACCTGGGTCCGGACGTTGCCGGGGGCGGCGCGGAAGAAGGTCCGCACCTGGTCGCTGGTGCTGCGGGCAATGTCCCAGCGGGCCAGGGCCTCGCCCAGGCTGCGGCTGTGCACCGTGGGCAGGTCGGTGTGGAGCAGGCCGCCCCGGTCGAGTTCGCCCAGGATGGCGTAGATGCCGCCGGCCCGGTGCACGTCTTCCATATGCACGTCCTGCTTGGCCGGGGCGACCTTGCACAGGCACGGGACCCGCCGCGACAGCCGGTCGATATCGGTCATGGTGAAGTCGACCCCCGCCTCGTGGGCGGCGGCCAGCAGGTGCAGCACGGTGTTGGTCGAGCCGCCCATGGCGATGTCGAGGGTGATGGCATTCTCGAACGCCCCGAAGGACGCGATGGAGCGGGGCAGCACGCTCATATCGTCCTGCTCGTAATGGCGGCGGGCGATATCGACGATCAGGTGGCCGGCCTCCAGGAACAGCTTGCGCCGATCGGCATGGGTCGCCAGGGTCGAGCCGTTTCCGGGCAAGGACAGGCCCAGGGCCTCGGTCAGGCAATTCATGGAATTGGCCGTGAACATCCCGGAGCACGAGCCGCAGGTCGGGCAGGCCGAGCGCTCGATGACCCGCAATTCCTCCTCGTCGATCTGGGTGTCGGCGGCGGCGACCATGGCATCGACCAGGTCGAGGGCCAGCATCTTGCCATGGATCTTGGCCTTGCCGGCTTCCATCGGCCCGCCCGACACGAACACGGTCGGGATGTTGAGGCGCAGGGCTGCCATCAGCATGCCGGGGGTGATCTTGTCGCAGTTCGAGATGCACACCATGGCGTCGGCGCAATGGGCGTTGACCATGTATTCGACGCTGTCAGCGATGATGTCGCGCGACGGCAGGCTGTAGAGCATGCCGTCATGGCCCATGGCGATGCCGTCGTCGACCGCGATGGTGTTGAATTCCTTGGCCACGCCGCCGGCCGCCTCGATCTCGCGGGCGACCATCTGGCCGAGGTCCTTGAGGTGGACGTGACCGGGCACGAACTGGGTGAAGGAATTGACCACGGCGATGATCGGCTTGTCGAAATCGTCGTCGGTCATCCCCGTCGCCCGCCACAGGCCGCGGGCTCCGGCCATGTTGCGGCCATGTGTGGTGGTGCGCGAACGATAGCTGGGCATGATGTGTCTCGGTCCTGGCAGCGAAGGTCTTGGCAGCGATACGGCTATGTTAGCCGTCTTAATCCCCGGCGCGGCAAATTGCACGCCAGAACGGCATTGCCGGCCGGTCCGGGCCATCAGGTCCGGGCCACCAGGTTTGGGCCCGTCAGGTCCGGGCCAGCAGGTCAGAGGGCGGCGGACCCGTGCTCGTTGGTGCGGATGCGGACGACGTCCACCAGGTCGAAGACGAACAGCTTGCCGTCGCCCAGCTTGCCGGTCTGCGCTGCGGCGAGGATGGTGGCGCAGGCCCCGTCGACCGCTTCGTCCTCCAGGGCCAGGTCGATGCGCAGCTTGGGCAGGAAGTCGATCTGATATTCCGCCGACCGGTAGACCTCGGTATGGCCGCGCTGGCGCCCGAAGCCATTTCCCTCGGTCACGGTCATGCCGCCGATTCCGATATCCAGCAGCGCCTGGCGCACGGCATCGAGTTTGAAGGGCTTGATCACGGCAACGAGCAACTTCATGTCGTAATGAACGCGCCGCCTGTGGTTTCGTGCAAGGAAAATCGTGTTGCGATGCGGCAGGGCCTGCGAATTGCCGCAGCCCCTGGACAAGGCCGCCCCGGCAGGCGATAGGACGGCATGGCGGATCGGGACAGGAAAAAGCCGATGATCGAGGCCGACCTGCTGGTCGTCGGCGGCGGCATGGCCGGCCTGACCATGGCCATTGCCGGCGCCCGTGCCGGCTGCTCGGTCGCCCTGGTCGACGATCAGGCCGTGCCCGCTACCCTGGCCGCGACCTTTGACGGCCGGGCTTCGGCCATCGCCCATGCCAGCGTGCATGCGCTGAAGGCCCTGGGCGCCTTCGACCCGCTGGCACCCCATGCCCAGCCGATCCTCGATATCCGGGTCTCGGACGGCCGTCTGGGCGCGCGGCCGTCGGGCCTGTTCCTGCATTTCGATCACCGTGCGGTCGGCGACCAGCCATTCGGGGTGATGCTGGAAAACCGCGCCATCCGCACCGGCTTGCACGCGGTCATCGCCGGCCTGCCGCAGATCCGGGTCCTGGCGCCCGCCACCGTGACGGCAACGACCCGGGAGCGCCATGGCGTGGCCGCCCGATTGGCCGACGGCACGGAACTCGCGGGGCGGCTGCTGGTCGCCTGCGACGGCCGGGCCTCGCCGCTGCGCCAGGCCGCGGGCATCCGGACCCTGGGCTGGGCCTATCCGCAGCACGGCATTGTCACCACGGTGGCCCATGAGGCGCCCCATAATGGCGTCGCCCACGAGCATTTTCTGCCGGCCGGCCCCTTTGCCATCCTGCCCCTCCTGGGCAATCGCTCGTCCCTGGTCTGGACCGAGCGGGCGGCCCTGGTGCCCAGCCTGATGGCCCTGGACCGCGCGGATTTCGACGATGAATTGCGCCGCCGCTTCGGTCGCCATCTGGGCGACTGCCATTCCGTTGGGCCGCGCTTTTCCTACCCGCTGGGCTTCCATCTGGCCCATCGCTTCACGGCGCCGCGGCTGGCCCTGGTCGGCGACGCCGCCCACGCCATCCATCCGATCGCGGGGCAGGGCCTGAATCTCGGCCTGCGCGACGTGGCCGCCCTGGCCGAGGCGATTGTCGATTGCCGCCGCCTGGGCCTCGATATCGGGGAGGGCGCGGTGCTCGAGCGCTATGAGCGCTGGCGACGGCTCGATTCGGTGGTTCTCGGTGCCGTGACCGACGGCCTCAACCGGCTGTTCTCCAACGATCTCGGCCCGGTCCGCCTGGCACGCGACCTGGGCCTGGCCGCGGTCGATCGCCTGCCCGCCATGAAGCGCTTCTTCATCCGCCACGCCCGCGGCACGGTGGGCAAGCTGCCCCGGCTGTTGGAGGGCCGCCCGCTGTGACGGCACGGCCCTCGCGGCGGCCGGCCGGGGGTCAGTGGGGCGGGTTGGTCACCGCCGTCGCCACCCCATCCGATTCGACGAAGGCGACCTGCTGGCCGGCAAACACCGTCTTGAGGCCGCCGCCGAGACCGCCCAGGAAGAAGATGTAGCGCGCGGCATCGTCACCGACGATGCGCCCCTCGCCGGTGCGGTCGTCGAAGGTGACCACGGTGCCGCACAGGGCCCGGGCCGGGGTCAGGGGCGGCGAGGCGCTGTTGCCCAGGGCCGCGATGGCCCGGTCCTCGGGCGGCGCGGCCACGGCCGATGGCCGGACAATGTCCAGCGCCTGGCCGCAAAAGGCCTCGAACTGCACCCGCAGGCCGGGATAGGCAGGTCCCAGCTCAGGCCCCAGGCTGGCCGCCACGAAGTGGTGGGTCTGCCCGTCGTCGCCGACGATGAAGCCCTCGGACGACAAGGCGTCGAAGGCGCCGATGGTGCCCAGCCGGATGGTTCCGGCGGCCGGTTCGTCGGGGGCGGCCGGGGCCGCCGCGGCGGCCTCGCCGACCCGGTCGATGTCCGTGGCTTCGCCGTAGAAATCGTCGAAGCGGACCCGCAGTCCGGGATAGATGGCGCCCAGGCCGGTGACGAAGCTGGCGCCGACAAAGCTGTAGCTGCCGCCGTCATCGCCGACGATCAGGCCTTCCCCGGAACCGGCATCGAAGCTGGCGACGGTGCCGGTCTTGGGCCCGCTGGGAAGCTCTGCCGCGGCGCTCACCGCGGCCCTGGTCCCGGGCAGCGCGATCTCGGTCGCGGTGCCGCAATAATCCTCGAACTCGACCCTCAGGCCACCGAACAGGGGCAGGATCGCCGGCGCCACGCTGGCCCCGACAAAGCTGTAGCTGCCGCCGTCGTCGCCGACGATCAGGCCGTCTCCGCGCGCCGCGTCATAGCTGCCGACGGTGCCAAGCTTCAGCGTCGGGGTCTGCGCCACGGCATCGGGCGACAGGGCGATTTCCGTCGCTTCACCATAGAAATCCTCGAACCGGACCCGCGTGCCCGTCTCCAACGGCACCTCCGATGCCGCGCTCGCCCCGACGAAATGGTACAGGTGGCCGTCATCGCCATGGATGCGACCCTCGCCGCGGCCGGCATCATAGGCGGCAATCGTGCCATAGCTTGCCGGGTCGACGAGGGGCGGCGCGGCTGGCGCCTGGGCCGCCGGCCGCGGCCCGG
>JAJFJE010000161.1 GCA_021774355.1 Alphaproteobacteria bacterium | reverse complement strand
TCGTTGGCGGACTGGTCGTGGCGACCCTGTTCGCGACCTTCCTGTTTGCCACCCAGGCGGCCCGTTTCTTCAACCATCTCGGCTACCTTGTCGGGTTCGGCCCGACCGCATCCGAGACGGACCGGGCGGCGGCCCAGCGCTATGCGGCACTGGCCGGGCGCTACTACAGCGACAGCCTGCGGACCCTGGCCTATCTGGCGCCGCTGATCGCCGGCCTGATGGAACCCCTTGCGCTGCCGGTGGCGACGGTTTTGGTCATCGCCACGCTGTACCGCTTCGACAGCGTCGCCCAGGCCCATGACGGCTGCGGGGGACACGGTTGATCCGCATCAATGAGGACTGACACAGCAGGCGCACAGTGAACAAGTCCCGGCCGGGTCGGAGGAAGCGACGATGAAAGTGTCCGACGTCATGCATGTCGGAGTGACCTGGGTCACTCCCGACACGGCCGTATCCGAGATCGTCCGGCTGATGGCCGAACAGGACATTGGCAGCGTGCCGGTCGGCGAGGACGGCCACCTGCTGGGCATGGTGACCGACCGCGACATCGCCCTGCGGGCCGTGGGCAGGGGCCGCGACGCCGGCCGGCTGACCGCCCGCGAGGTGATGACCGTGGCTGTGGTCTGCTGCCGTAGCGACGACCCGGTGAGCGACGCGGTCCTGCTGATGGAAGCAAAGCGAATCCGCCGCCTGCCGGTGGTCGATGCCGGGTGCCACATGGTCGGCATGCTGGCCCTGGGGGACATTGCCCACCGCGCCAACCGCACGATTGCCGTCGAACTGATCCAGGCGATCACGGCCCATCATCGCTCGCCGGTGCCATGAGCGCCGGCGCGGCGGATCGCCCGGAGGCGACCGACGGTGCCCCGCCGTCACGGGGCCGTGGTGCAGAACAGCCTGTCGAGCGTCGCCAGCAAGGCCCGCACATCGGCCCTGACCAGGCGGTAATGGATGGTCTGGCCGCCACGCCGCGTCTCGACGATGCCCAGGTGCCGCAAGCGCGCCAGATGCTGCGACAGCGCGGCCGGCGACAGCCCGGCGATCACCGCCAACGCCCCGGCCGAGCATTCGCCGTCGAGCAGCCGGCAGAGCACGCGCAGGCGGGCGGGATTGGCCATGGCCTCCAGCAGGACCGAGACATCGCAGGCGCGGATGGCCAGGCCGCCGGGGTCGTTCGATTCATTCATGCTTGACATTTTAGTAGTTTCGAATTTACTTAACAAGAAAGATACGACGCGCAAAAAGGAGCAACGCCATGTCCGAGATCCCGCACGCGGTCGAGCTGACGGTGAAACCCGAGGTAACCGCCTTCTTCGACGAGCCCACCAATACGGTCAGCTATGTCGTCAAGGACCCCCGTACCGACGCCTGTGCGGTGGTCGATTCCGTGATGGATATCGATTATGCGGCGGGCCGGGTCAGCCACGGCTCGGCCGACAAGATCATCGCCTTCATCCAGGCCAACAAGCTGCGCCTGGACTGGCTGATCGAAACCCATGTCCACGCCGACCACCTGTCGGCCGCGCCCTATATCCAGCAGAAGCTGGGCGGCAAGCTGGGCATCGGCAACAACATCACCCTTGTCCAGGACACCTTCGGCAAGATCTTCAACGAAGGGACCGAGTTCCAGCGCGACGGCAGCCAGTTCGACCAGTTGTTCGGCGACGGCGACAGCTACCGGATCGGCACCATGACCGGCTTTGCCATGCACACCCCCGGCCACACCCCGGCCTGCATGACCCATGTCATCGGCGATGCCGCTTTTGTCGGCGACACTCTGTTCATGCCCGATGGCGGTTCGGCCCGGGCCGATTTTCCCGGCGGCGATGCCCGTACCCTGTACCGGTCGATCCGGCGGGTCCTGTCCATGCCCGGCGAGACCCGGCTGTTCATGTGCCATGACTACGCCCCCAACGGCCGTGAATTCCGCTGGGAAACGACCGTGGCCGAGGAACGGGCGAACAACATCCACGTCCATGACGGCATCACCGAGGATGCGTTCGTCGCCATGCGCGAGGCCCGGGACAAGACCTTGGGCATGCCCCGCCTGATCATTCCGTCCCTGCAGGTCAACATGCGGGCCGGCGAATTGCCGCCGCCGGACGCGACCGGCAAGCGCTTCCTGAAAGTGCCGCTCAACATCCTGTAAGTCGGGCCGCCAGCCCCAAAAATCGCGGAGAACAAGCCCATGCAGCCGAAGCCCATCAGCGCCACCCTGTCCGTGTCGCCGCAGATCCAGCCGGACGACATCGCGGCGATTGCCGCCGCGGGCTTCCGCTCGATCGTCTGCAACCGCCCGGACGGCGAAGGGGCCGATCAGCCGGCCTTTCAGGAAATCGCCGCGGCGGCCCAGGCGGCCGGGCTGCGGACCGCCTACCAGCCCATCGTCGCCGGCAAGGTGAGCGATGACGATGCCGTTCATTTCTCGGCGCTGCTGGACGAATTGCCCAAGCCGATCTTCGCCTATTGCCGGACCGGAACCCGTTCGGCGACCCTGTGGTCCCTGGCGGAAGGGGCCCATGGCCGCCCCCTGCCCCAGATCCTGGCGGCCGCCAAGGGCGCCGGCTACGACATGGCCGGGGTCATCCGGCGGATTGCAAATGGCGGCAAGACACCCACCGACGTGGCCGATGCCAGCCACGAAATCGTCATTGTCGGCGGCGGCGCCGCCGGGATCGCCGCGGCCGCCAGCCTGCTGGCGCGCCGGCCGGGCCTCGACATCGCCCTGATCGATCCCGCCGACGTCCATTACTACCAGCCGGGCTGGACCATGGTCGGCGGCGGCGTGTTCGAGGCGGCCTCGACAGCCAAGACCATGGCCTCGCTGATTCCGTCGGGGGTGCGCTGGATCAAGGCGGCGGTTGCCGCCTTCGAACCGGACAAGAAGGCGGTGATCCTCGATGGCTGTCGGGTGGTCCGCTACGAGAAGCTGGTGGTGGCACCGGGGCTGAAGCTCGACTGGGGCGGCATCGAGGGCCTGACCGAGACCCTGGGGCGCAACGGCGTCACCTCGAATTATCGCTACGACCTGGCGCCCTATACCTGGGAGCTGGTGCGCAACCTGCGCAGCGGGCGGGCCCTGTTCACCCAGCCGCCAATGCCGATCAAATGCGCCGGCGCGCCGCAAAAGGCGATGTATCTGTCGGCCGATCATTGGCTGCGCCAGGGCTGCCTGGACAAGATCGCGATCGACTTCCTCAACGCCGGCGGCGTGCTGTTCGGCGTCAAGGACTATGTCCCGGCCCTGATGCGCTACATCGAGCGCTATCACATCAACCTCGGCTTCCAGCACGAATTGACCCGGATCGACGGCCCGGCGCGCAAGGCGTGGTTCACCGCCACCGCCGCCGACGGTTCGAAATCGGTGGTCGAGCGGTCCTTCGACATGATCCATGTCGTGCCGCCCCAGACGGCCCCGGATTTCATCCGCGTGTCGCCTTTGGCCGACGCCGCCGGCTGGGTCGATGTCGACCCCGCCACCCTGCGCCACCGCACCCTGCCCGACATCTATGCCCTGGGCGACGTCGCCAATGCGCCCAATGCCAAGACCGCGGCCGCGGCCCGCAAGCAGGCCCCGGTGGTGGCCCATAATCTGGTCAAGGACCTGACCAGCAGCACCCTGCCGGAGGCCCATTATGACGGCTACGGCTCGTGCCCGCTGACCGTCGAGCGGGGCAAGATCGTGCTCGCCGAATTCGGCTACGGCGGCAAGCTGCTGCCCAGCTTCCCGCATTGGCTGATCGACGGCACCCGGCCCAGTTCCCTCGCCTGGCTGCTGAAGGAGCGGCTCCTGCCGCCGATCTATTGGAAAGCCATGCTGCGCGGCAAGGAATGGCTGGCCAAGCCGCAGATGGTCGGCTGACCGTCGGGGAGCGGGTACCGTGGACAAACTGGCGCGCTTTTTCCCGATCCTGGCGTGGGCGCCCGCCTATTCCCGGGACAATGCGGTCAGCGACCTGGTCGCCGCGGGGATCGTCACCATCATGCTGGTGCCCCAGAGCCTGGCCTACGCCATGCTGGCCGGCCTGCCGCCCCAGGTCGGCCTCTATGCCTCGATCCTGCCCCTGATCGCCTATGCCCTGTTCGGGACCAGCCGGACCCTGGCGGTCGGGCCGGTGGCGGTGGTCTCTTTGATGACCGCCGCGGCCGCCTCCCAGGTGGCCACCCAGGGAACCCCGGAATATCTGGAGGCGGCCCTGACGCTCGCCTTCCTGTCGGGCCTGGTGCTGGTCGCCATGGCCGTGCTGCGCCTGGGGTTCCTGGCCAATTTCCTCAGCCATCCGGTGATCTCCGGGTTCATCACCGCCTCGGGCATTCTGATCGCCTCGAGCCAGTTGAAGCACATATTGGGCATCCGGGCGTCCGGCGATTCACTGGCCGAAATCGTCACCGCCCTGCTGCGTGGGGCCAGCCACACCAACCCCTATACGGTCGCGGTGGGCGGCGCTTCCCTGGCCTTCCTGTTCTGGGTCCGGCGCGGCCTGAAGCCCCTGCTGGTCCGGGCCGGCCTGAAGCCCCGTATCGCCGACCTGGCGGCCAAGGCCGGTCCGGTCGCCGCCATCGCCCTGTCCATCCTGGCGGTTGCCGGCTTCGGCCTGGATGCCCGGGGCGTCAAGATCGTCGGCGCCATTCCCCACGCCCTGCCGCCTTTCGCCCTGCCGGGATTTGCCCCCGGACTGTGGCTCGACCTGCTGCCGGCGGCGGTGCTGATCAGCCTGATCGGCTTCGTCGAGTCGATTTCGGTGGCCCAGACCCTGGCCGCCAAGCGGCGCCAGCGGGTCGTGGCCAATCAGGAACTGGTCGGCCTGGGCACCGCCAACCTGGCCTCCGCCCTGTCCGGCGGCTATCCGGTGACCGGCGGCTTCGCCCGTTCGGTGGTCAATTTCGATGCCGGGGCCGAGACCCCGATGGCCGGCGCCGTCACCGCCCTCGGCATCCTGGCGGCAACCCTGTTCCTGACCCCCCTGTTCCGTCTGCTGCCCCAGGCCGTGCTCGCCGCCACCATCATCGTGGCCGTGCTGTCCCTGGTCGATCTCAACGCCATCCGCCGCACCTATGCCTATTCCAAGGCGGATTTCGCGGCCATGGCGGTGACCATCTTCCTGGTTCTGCTGGTCGGCGTGGAAGCCGGCATCATGGCCGGCGTGGCGCTGTCCCTCGGCCTGTTCCTGTGGCGCACCAGCCGGCCGCACATGGCCATTGTCGGCCAGGTCCCCGGCACCCAGCACTTCCGTAATGTCAGCCGGCACAAGGTGGTTACCCAGGCCGACCTGCTGTCGATCCGCATCGACGAAAGCCTGTATTTC
>JAJFJE010000017.1 GCA_021774355.1 Alphaproteobacteria bacterium | reverse complement strand
GCGGAAACGCCCCACTTCTCTTCGAGCAGCTTCGAAAGCTCGGCCGCCTCGAGGACGGTCAGCGCCGACAGATCGTCGACCAGTTTTGCAAGATCAGTCATTCAAACGATTCCTTCTGAGATTTTCCTGGGGAACTGAAGTCTTCCGTGGCTCACGCCGCCTGCGCCTCGTCCTTGGCGGCATAGGCCGCCAGGACGCGGGCGAGCTGACCGCCGGGCGCCTGCAGGATGCCGGCGATCTTGGTCGCCGGGGCCTGCACGAGGCCGACGAGCTTGGCCCGAAGCTCATTGAGCGAGGGCAAGGCCGCCAGCGCCTTCACGCCGTTGACGTCGAGCACCTGACCGGACATGACGGCGCCGCGAAGCACGAATTTGTCGTTCTTCTTGGCGTAGTCGACCGCAACTTTCGCCGCGGCGATCGGATCGGCCGAATAGGCGATCGCGGTCGGACCGGTCAACAGGTTCGAGATCGCCTCGAACTTGGTGCCCTGGAGGGCAAGCTTGGTGAGCCGATTCTTGGATACTTTGAAACTGGCACCAGCAGCGAGCATCTGGCGCCGGAGATCGGTGATCTCCCTAACCGTCAGACCGCTGTAGTGACCCACAACCAGCAACGAGATCTTGCTGAAGCTCTCGTTCAGGGTCGTGACCAGCTCCTGCTTTTCGGCTCTGTCCACGTCACTACTCCCGAGTATGCCCGTCAGGCGTCAAACCAGACGGGCGGTTGCCTGATCGCCGCTTGCGCGGCGATCGTGACGCCTGTCCCAGGAAAGCCCCAGACAACGACATCGCTGTCTCGGGTGATCTCCCGTCTATGCAGGCCACTTTGTTTAAGCCCCCTCGGGACATGCCGTCGGGGACGCCTGCAGTCTCGGACAGGTTGGCGGCCGTTGGGGTTGCCCCCGGCGGCCGACCTGCATCCGGCCGTCGCCGGCCGGAATCGAAATGATGTCGCGGGGCGACATGCCCCACGACACCGGATCAGTCAGTATTGTCAGGCGGTAATGCTCGCCACCTCGACCTTGACGCCCGGCCCCATGGTCGAGCTGAGCGCCACCTTCTTGATATAGGTCCCCTTGGCGCCTGCGGGCTTGGCCCGGCTGACGGCGTCGAACAGGGTCTTGATGTTCTCGGCCAGGGCATCGGGGCCGAACGAGGCCTTGCCCACCCCGGCCTGCAGAATGCCTGCCTTCTCGACGCGGAACTCGACCTGGCCGCCCTTGGCCGCCTTGACCGCGCTGGCGACGTCCGCCGTCACGGTGCCCAGCTTGGGGTTCGGCATCAGGCCGCGCGGACCCAGCACCTTGCCCAGCTTGCCGACCACGACCATCATGTCGGGGGCCGCGATGCAGCGATCGAAATCGAGCATGCCCCCCAGGATCTGCTCTGCCAGGTCTTCCGCCCCGACGATGTCGGCACCGGCCGCCCGGGCCTGGTCCGCCCGGTCGCCCTTGGCGAACACCGCCACCCGCACCGTCTTGCCGGTGCCGTTGGGCAGGGTCACCACGCCGCGCACCATCTGATCGGCATGACGCGGGTCGACACCCAGATTCATCGCCATTTCGATGGTCTCGTCGAACTTGGCGACGGCGCGCTCCCTGACCATGGCGATGGCCTCGGCGAGCGAATAATTCTTGTTGCGGTCGAGGCCGTCGAGAGCCTTGCGCATGCGCTTTGCGATCGCCATTGCCCTACTCCCCGACCTCGAGGCCCATGGAACGGGCCGAGCCGATCACCATCTGCATCGCCGCCTCGACCGTATTGGCGTTGAGGTCGGCCATCTTGGCAGTGGCGATCTCGCGGACCTGGTCGAGCGTCACGGCGCCAACGGTGGCGCCCTTGCCCGGGGTGGTCGAGCCTTTGCTCACCTTGGCCGCCTTCTTCAGATAGTAGCTGGAAGGCGGGGTCTTGGTGACGAAGGTGAAGGACTTGTCCGAAAACACCGTGATCACCACGGGAATCGGCATGCCCTTTTCCATGTTTGCGGTTTCCGCATTGAACTGCTTGCAGAAGCCCATGATGTTCACGCCACGCTGGCCGAGCGCCGGCCCGATCGGCGGCGACGGATTTGCCGACCCTGCGGCAACCTGCAACTTGATGTACCCGTCGATCTTCTTTGCCATAACCTTCCCTCCTGGGCACCGCCCTGGGGCGGCGACCGGTTGCCAATGGGAGGTGTGGGTGCGGCCTCCGGTGGTCTTTCCGGATCAGCCTCCCGCACATGGCCTGGCCGGAACCGGCCAGACCCCTCGCCGCCCCGGCGCCTGCCGGGACTCCGCTCTCAGGTTTTTTCGACCTGGGAGAATTCCAATTCGACCGGGGTCGCCCGGCCAAAAATCGAGACCGCCACCTTCAGGCGCGATTTCTCGTTGTCGACATCTTCCACCACGCCGTTGAACGAGGTGAACGGGCCGTCCGCGACCCGCACCTGCTCGCCGATCTCGAAGGTGATGGTCGATTTCGGCCGCTCGATCCCTTCCTGCACCTGATGCAGGATGCGCTGGGCCTCGCCCTCCGAAATCGCCTGGGGCTTGCCCGCGGGACCCAGAAAACCGGTCACCTTCGGGGTGTTCTTGATCAGGTGATAGCCCTGATCGCTCATGTCCATCTTCACCAGCACATAGCCGGGGAAAAACTTGCGTTCCGCCGAAACCTTCTGGCCCCGCCGCACCTCGATCACTTCCTCGGTGGGGACCAGAACCTCGGAAATCTGCTCGGCCATGCCGTGGGTCACCGCCTGTTCGCGGATCGACTGGGCGACCTTCTTCTCAAAGCCCGAATAGGCGTGAACAATGTACCAGCGCGCTGCCATAACCTCAGCCCCCAAGCCCAAGCACGAACTTGACCGCCGCCGCCAGGCCGATATCGACCACCAGAAAAAACAACGACGCCACGACCACCATGACGAAAACCATCAAGGTGGTAATGCCGGTCTCTCGACGCGACGGCCAGGTGACCTTGGAAACCTCCTGACGTACCTGACGCGCAAACTCGATCGGACTCGGCTTGCTCATGCCCCTGCCACTCGCCTTTCTGGGAAGCCGCGAACAATATATCCGCGCGCCCAACAAGTCGAGGGCTGTGGCACGTTTTTTTTCGTGCCCAGCCCCGACAACTCACTTTTTTCAACCTGCCAGCCGTTTTTGCGACTGGCAGGAGTGGAGGGGCTCGAACCCCCAACCCCCGGTTTTGGAGACCGGTGCTCTACCAATTGAGCTACACTCCTCCGGCCGCGAAGCCGGCAACGCTCCCCTTACTTCAGGATGGAGGAGACGACGCCGGCGCCGACGGTACGGCCGCCTTCGCGAATGGCGAACCGCAGACCCTCGTCCATGGCGATGGGGGCGATCAGTTCGACCTCCATGGCGACATTGTCGCCCGGCATCACCATCTCGACACCGTCCGGCAGCTTCACCACACCGGTCACGTCCGTGGTCCGGAAGTAGAACTGCGGCCGGTAATTGGTGAAGAACGGGGTGTGCCGGCCGCCCTCTTCCTTGGTCAGGATATAGGCTTCCGCCTTGAAAATCGTGTGCGGCGTGATCGAGCCCGGCTTGGCCAGGACCTGGCCACGCTCGACATCGTCACGGCCAACACCGCGCAGCAGCGCGCCGATATTGTCCCCGGCCTCGCCCTGGTCCAGCAGCTTGCGGAACATCTCGACGCCCGTCACCGTCGTCTTCTTGGTGTCCCGGATGCCGATGATCTCGACTTCCTCGCCAACCTTCACAATGCCCCGCTCAACCCGGCCCGTCACCACCGTGCCCCGGCCCGAAATCGAGAAGACATCCTCGATCGGCATCAGGAACGGCTTGTCCTTCGGACGCTCCGGCTGCGGAATATAGCTGTCCACCGCCTTCATCAGCTCCAGGATCGCGTCGTGGCCCAGCGCCGGCTCCTTGTTCTCCAGCGCGCACAGCGCCGAGCCCTTGATCACCGGAATGTCGTCGCCAGGGAAGTTGTAGCTCGACAGAAGCTCCCGAACCTCAAGCTCGACAAGCTCCAGAAGCTCCGGGTCGTCGACCATGTCGCACTTGTTCAGGAACACCACAAGGCTCGGAACCCCAACCTGGCGCGCCAGAAGAATGTGCTCCCGGGTCTGCGGCATCGGGCCGTCCGCCGCCGAAACAACCAGGATCGCACCGTCCATCTGCGCCGCGCCCGTGATCATGTTCTTCACATAATCCGCATGGCCAGGGCAATCCACATGGGCATAGTGCCGGTTCGCCGTCTCGTACTCCACATGCGCCGTCGAGATCGTGATCCCCCGCGCACGCTCCTCAGGCGCCTTGTCAATCTGGTCATAGGCCGTGAACGTCGCACCGCCCGTCTCCGCAAGCACCTTCGTGATCGCTGCCGTCAGCGACGTCTTGCCGTGATCAACGTGACCAATCGTCCCGATATTGCAGTGCGGCTTCGTCCGCTGGAATGATGCTTTGGCCAT
>JAJFJE010000160.1 GCA_021774355.1 Alphaproteobacteria bacterium | reverse complement strand
CGGTGATGGTCTGGGACGCCAGGTCGACCGCCAGGACGGCATTGGCGCCGCGCTGGGCGTCATCGAGCAGAAGGGCCACCTGGTCTTCGGGCAGGACGATCGGCAGGATGCCGTTCTTGAAGCAGTTATTATAGAAGATGTCGGCAAAGGACGGCGCCACGACGCAGCGTATGCCGAAGTCGAGCAGCGCCCAGGGAGCATGCTCGCGGCTCGACCCGCAGCCGAAATTGGCCCCGGCGACCAGGATCTTGGCGCCCCGATAGGCCGGCTGGTTGAGGACGAAGTCCGGCTGTTCCGCGCCGCCATCGGCGTAACGCATCTCGTCGAACAGATGGACGCCCAGGCCGGTCCGCTTGATCGTCTTGAGGAACTGCTTGGGGATGATCATGTCGGTGTCGACATTCATCATCGGCAGGGGGGCCGCGACCCCGGTGAGGGTGGTGAAGGGTTGCATCGCGCCTCTCCTCAGTCGATCAGCTCGCGCACGTCGACAAAATGGCCGGCGATCGCCGCCGCGGCCGCCATCGCCGGGCTCATCAGATGGGTGCGCCCGCCGCGTCCCTGGCGGCCTTCGAAATTGCGATTCGAGGTCGAGGCGCAGCGCTCGCCCGGGGCCAGCTTGTCGGCGTTCATGGCCAGGCACATGGAACATCCCGGTTCACGCCACTCGAAGCCTGCCTCGACGAAGATGCGGTCGAGACCTTCGGCTTCCGCCTGGGCTTTGACCAGGCCGGAGCCGGGGACCACCATGGCGCCCACGGTCTTGGCCACCCGCTTGCCGCGGGCGACCTTGGCCGCTTCGCGCAGGTCCTCGATCCGGCCATTGGTGCAGGAGCCGATGAACACCCGGTCGATGGCAATGTCGGCCAGCCGGGTCCCGGGGGTGAGGCCCATATAGGCGAGCGACCGCTCCATCGCCCGGCGCTTGTCGTCGCTGGCGGCGGCCTGGGGATCGGGCACCACGCCGGTGATCGGCAGCACGTCTTCCGGGCTGGTTCCCCAGGTGACCTGGGGGGCGATCTGCGCCGCGTCGAGCACGAGTTCGGTATCGAAATGAGCCTCGGGATCGCTGGCCAGGGTCTGCCACAGGGCCACGGCCTGTTCGAAACCGCCCGCCTTGGGTACCCGCGGGCGGCCGCGCAGATAGTCGAAGGTGACCGCGTCGGGGGCGATCAGCCCGGCCCGGGCGCCCGCCTCGATGGTCATGTTGCAGACCGTCATGCGGCCTTCCATCGACAGGCCGCGAATGGCCTCGCCGGCGAACTCGATGACATAGCCGGTGCCGCCGGCGGTGCCCAGGCGGCCGATGATCGCCAGCACGATATCCTTGGCCGTGGTGCCGAAGCCGAGGGCGCCGTCGACCGTCACCCGCATATTCTTGGAGCGGCTCTGGATCAGCGTCTGGGTGGCCAGCACATGCTCGACCTCCGAGGTGCCGATGCCGAAGGCCAGCGCCCCGAAGGCGCCAGGGGTGGCGGTATGGCTGTCGCCGCAGACGATGGTCATGCCCGGCTGGGTCAGGCCCTGCTCCGGGCCGACAATATGGACGATGCCCTGGCGGATATCGTCCATGCCCAGATATTCGATGCCGAATTCCCGGGCATTGTCCTCCAGGGTCTGGACCTGCAGGGCGGATTCCGCGTCGGTGATGCCCATGGACCGATCGGTGGTCGGGACGTTGTGATCGGGCACCGCCAGCGCCGCCTGGGGGCGGTGCGGCTTGCGTCCGGCCAGGCGCAGGCCTTCGAAGGCCTGGGGGCTGGTCACTTCGTGAATCAGGTGGCGGTCAATATAGAGCAGGCAGGTGCCGTCCTCGGCCTGGTCGACCAGATGGCTGTCCCAGATCTTGTCGTAGAGCGTCCGTGCTGTGCTCATCTCGCCCATTCCTTACCCTTGCTCACCCGCAGCAAAACGCGTCCCCGACCCGGCCGGCCTGGCCATCCAGGGCGCGCAACCGCCTCTCAGCCTTCGTTCTTGTCGCGACGATCGGTCTTCTCGGCGATGCGTGCCGATTTGCCGCGACGCTCGCGCAGATAATAGAGCTTGGACCGCCGGACCTTGCCGCGGCGGATCAGCTGGATCGAGTCGACCCGCGGCGAATAGAGCGGGAAGACCCGCTCGACGCCTTCGCCATAGGAGATCTTGCGCACCGTGAAGGAGGCGTTGATGCCCTTATGGTTGCGGGCGATGCAGACCCCTTCGAAGGCCTGGATGCGCTCGCGCGTGCCTTCGACGACCTTGACATTGACCTTGACGGTGTCGCCCGGGCCGAAATCCGGGATGGTCTTGCCGGCAGTCGCCGCGGCGATCTGCTCCTGCTCGATCACATCGATGATGTTCATGATTGGGATCCTTTCCAAACGGTGCTGTCTGTTGAGTGTGTCAGGCTGTCCCGCCGTGCCAGGTAGCGGGACCAGAGATCGGGGCGCCGTTCCCGGGTCGCCCGCTCGGCCTCGGCGCGCCGCCACTGGGCGATGCGTCCGTGATGGCCGGAGAGCAGGACCTCGGGCACCGCGCGGCCTTCCCATTCGCGCGGCCGGGTAAACTGGGGGTATTCCAAAAGGTCGCCGTCGAAGCTTTCTTCGTCGAGCGTTTCCGTCGCGCCCATGACCCCGGGCAGGAGCCGGACCACGGCATCGATCAGGGCGATCGCCGCCGGCTCGCCGCCGGACAGGACGAAGTCGCCCAGGGAGATTTCTTCCAGCCCGCGGCTTTCCACCAGGCGCTCGTCGACGCCTTCGAAGCGGCCGCACAGCAGCACGACCCCGGGGCCGGCAGCCAGCCGGCGCACCCGCTCCTGGGTCAGCGGCGCGCCGCGGGGGGTCAGGTAGATGGCCGGCGCCTCCGGCAGGGCGGCGCGCAGGGCATCGATCCCGCGGGCGGCAATATCGGCCCGCAGCACCATGCCCGGACCGCCGCCGGCCGGGGTATCGTCGACCGCGCCGTGGCGGTTCTCGGCAAAGCCGCGCAGATCGACAGCGTCCAGCGCCCACAGCCCGTCGGCGAGCGCCGTGCCCGCCAGGGAATGGCCCAGCGGCCCGGGGAACATGGCCGGAAACAGGGTCAGGACCTTGGCCGTCCAGGCGCTCATGACGGCTCCTCCCCAGCCCCGTCGGCCGCCGGGCGCGCCTCGGCCGGCGGCTCGGCCAGCCAATCGGCGGGCGGCGCGACGGTCACCCGGCCGGCCGCCGGTTCGACCAGCGGGACCAGGTCGCGGGTGAAGGGCAGGAAGGCCGTGCCGCCCGCGGCCAAGGCGATCTCCAGCAGGTCGCCGGCACCAAAATCCTGGATCGCCACCAGCCGTCCGACCGTCTCACCGGCCACGTCCCGGACCGTCAGGCCCACCAGGTCGGCATGGTAGAACTCGTCCGCCGCGGGTTCCGGCAGGGCCGCCCGCGGCACATAGAGCTTCTGTCCGCGCAACCGTTCGGCGGCGTCCCGGCTGGCAATCCCCTGGATCCGGGCGACCAGTGCATCGCCCTGGCGGCGCAGTCCGGCGAGGCGCAGGATCTCGCCCCGCTCGGTGGTCAGGGGTCCATAGGCACCGATCGCCTCGGGCTCGGCGGTGAAGCTCTTCAGCTTGACCTCGCCGCGCACCCCGTGGGCCGCCGCCACGACGCCCAGGCACACTTGTCCCGTCGGGGCCGTCATGGTCCCGGGGGCAGGGTCTGGCGCGCGGACGGCATGGGCCATGGCCGGTCGTCTCAGGCCTCGGCGGCCTTGGCGGCCGCGGCGGCCTCGGCCTTGGCCCGCTCTTGCGCCTTGGCCTTGGGGGCCGACTTGGTCGGCCGCTCGGCCCGCACCGGCATCGGCGCCAGGCCGGCCACGCCGATGAAGCGGGCGACCCGTTCGGAGGGCTGGGCGCCCTGGGACAGCCAGTACTGAATCCGCTCGGCCACCAGGGTGACACGTTCGGCATGATCGGCCGGCAGCAGCGGGTTATAGGTCCCCAGCCGCTCGATGAAGCGGCCATCCCGCGGGGCCCGGCTGTTGGCCACGACGATGCGGTAATAGGGGCGCTTCTTGGCCCCGCCACGGGACAGGCGAATAGTCAGTGCCATTGGTGATCCTTCCTCGGAATTGTCTCTATCGCTCGGTGATGGGTGAAAATTGCGTCAGCCGAAGGGATTGCCGGGGCCGCCGAAGCCGCCGCCGGGACCGCCCGGGCCGCCAAAGGGAAAGCCGCCGCGCATCATCCCCTTCTTGCCCAGCTTGGCCATGCGCTTCATCATATCGGCCATCTGCTGGTGCTGTTTCAGGAGCTTGTTGACCTCCTGGACCGAGGTCCCGGAGCCGCCGGCGATGCGCAGCTTGCGCTTGGCGTGGATGATCTGGGGATTGCCCCGCTCCAGGGGGGTCATCGACGAAATGATCGCCTCCTGGCGCTTGATCGCCTTGTCGTTCAGATTGGCCTTGGCCATCTGGTCCTTGGCCTTGGCGACACCCGGCAGCATGGCCATCAGGCCCTCCAGGCCGCCCATCTTGCGCATCTGCTTCAGCTGCTGGGCCAGGTCTTCCAGGTCGAACTTGCCCTTGGCCAGTTTCTTGGCCATCCGCTCGGCGTCGTCGGCCTCGATCGTCTCGGCCGCCCGCTCGACCAGGCTGACAATATCGCCCATGCCCAGGATGCGGCTGGCGATGCGGTCGGCGTGGAAGCTTTCCAGCTTGTCGAGCTGTTCGCCGGTGCCCATCAGCTTGATCGGCACGCCGGTGACGGCGCGCATGGACAGGGCTGCGCCGCCGCGGCCGTCGCCGTCGATGCGGGTCAGTGCAATGGCGGTCAGGCCGATCCGCTCGTGGAACTGGCGGGCCACGGTGACCGCGTCCTGGCCGGTCAGGCTGTCGGCCACCAGGATCGTCTCGTGCGGGCCGGCGACGCGCTTGACCGCATCGATCTCGGCCATCAGGGCCTCGTCGACATGAAGCCGGCCGGCGCTGTCGAGCAGGACCACGTCATAGCCGCCAAGCCGGGCGGCCTGCAGGGCGCGCGCGGCGATGGCCACCGGCTGCTGCCCCGCGATGATCGGCAGGGTGGCGACGCCGGCCTGCTCGCCCAGCACCTTGAGCTGTTCCTGGGCGGCCGGCCGACGGGTATCGAGCGAGGCCATCAGGACCTTCTTGCGGTCCCGCCGGGTCAGCCGCTGGGCCAGCTTGGCCGTGGTCGTGGTCTTGCCCGAGCCTTGCAGCCCGACCATCATCAGGGCAACCGGGGCCGGGGCATTGAGGTCGATCTCGGGATCGGCGTCGCCGCCCAGCACCGCGATCAGATGGTCATGGACCAGCTTGACCACCATCTGGCCCGGCGTCACCGAGCGCAGCACGTCCTGGCCGACCGCCTTGTCCTTGACCGCAGCGACGAAATCCTTGACCACCGGCAGCGCCACATCGGCGTCCAGCAGGGCCAGGCGGACCTCGCGCAGGGCCTCGACGACATCGGAATCGGTCAGCGCCCCCCGCTTGGTGAGGCGCCCGAAGACGTCGGACAGGCGATCAGACAGGCTCTCGAACATCAGCGTCCCAAGGTCGGAGCGCCACGCCGGCGGACAAACGGAAAGGGCGCCGGCGAGCGAACCATCGCTGACCGGCGGACACCCTCAGGCGCGGCGGATCCTAAATCCGTCGAAGAGGCGGCACAATGGTCCAGGGCGGCGGCCTTGTCAACTGGGGCGGCAGCGCCCCTCAGGCCGGACGGCAGGCAGGGCCCGGTTCAGCCCTGGGACAGGCGCTCGGCGTTGGCGGCCACCACCTTGCGGCAGCGGTCGATCACCTCGGCCGGGGTGCCGCCGGCCATCAGGGTCTGGGCGGCGTCGAAGCCGGCGCTGAGTTTCTCGCTGACCATGCGCTGTGCCTCGCTATGGGCGTTGGTCCCGCCCCGGGCCAGTTTGATCAGGCGCAGACCAATCACCTGCTGGGCCTCGATTGCCAACATTGTCGCTTCGAACCAGGGATCCAGCATTTTGCTTCCTCGACACCATTCATATTGCATTGCAGCATTGCCCGCGCCAAAGCGCAAGTCACTGCGGCACTATGGTCACGAATCGACCAGTTTCAGCAATTTGCGTTCGAGGATGGCGAGCACGGCGTCCAGGCTCGGGCCGCGCTTGAGGACCCGCCCGCCGGTCGCGACGACGGCGAAGGCGCCCTGGCGGCGGGCCAGGGCCGGGCATTTCTCGATCCGGTAGAGCGGCTGTTCGGAACTGCGCCGGTGGACGGCGAAGACGGCGACCTCGGGCCCGTCGGCCAGGGCATAGTCGCGCCACTCGCCCGCCGCCACCAT
>JAJFJE010000159.1 GCA_021774355.1 Alphaproteobacteria bacterium | reverse complement strand
CCGCGGCTGCGCCTTTCTGGGCAGCCAGGCGGCGATCTTGGGCGGCGCCATGTCCTGGGTGTCCGAGCGCCATCTGGTGTCAGCCATCTCCAATGCCGGCGGCTTCGGGGTGATCGCCTGCGGTGCCATGTCGCCCGACCTGCTGGCCGCCGAGATTGCCGGCACCAAGGCCATGACCGACAAGCCCTTCGGGGTCAACCTGATCACCATGCATCCGCAGATGGACGAACTGATCGCCGTGTGCATCGCGGCCGGCGTCGGCCATGTGGTGCTTGCCGGCGGCCTGCCGCCGCCCGGGGCGATCGACCGGATCAAGGCGGCCGGGGCCAAGGTGATCTGCTTTACCCCGGCGGTATCGCTGGCGAAGAAGCTGGTCCGCTCGGGCGTCGACGCCCTGATCATCGAGGGGATGGAGGCCGGCGGGCATATCGGGCCGGTGTCGACCGCGGTCCTCGCCCAGGAGATCCTGCCGGTGATCCGCGACGTGCCGGTCTTCGTCGCCGGCGGCATCGGCCGCGGCGAGGCCATCGCAATGTATCTGGAAATGGGTGCCGCCGGGGTCCAGCTGGGCACCCGGTTCGTCTGTGCCACGGAATCGATCGCCCACGCCAATTTCAAGAAGGCCTTCATCCGGGCCTCGGCCCGCGATGCCGTGCCGTCGGTTCAGATCGACCCGCGCTTTCCGGTGATTCCGGTCCGGGCCCTGCAGAATGACGGCACCCGCCGCTTCATGGCGGTCCAGGCGGAAGTGATCGAGCGGGTCAACAGCGGCGAATTGCAGCGGGACGCGGCGCAGCTCGAGATCGAGCATTTCTGGGCCGGCGCGCTGCGCCGGGCGGTGATCGACGGCGACGTCGCCAATGGCTCGCTGATGGCCGGCCAGTCGGTCGGCATGGTCACCGGCGAGCAGCCGACGGCCGCGATTATCGCCGAGCTGATCGATCAGGCCGCGACGGCGCTGCAACGGCGCGCCGCCGACTACGCAACCAGCGGGATCTGAGATGGGCCAGGCGGCCGGTGGTTCGCGGCTGCTGCTCCGGCGCCTGCGCGAGGTGATGGCGGGGCCGGGGACGGCCCAGTCGCGCCTCGACCGGGTGGTCCGGGCGATCGCTGCCAACATGGTGGCGGAAGTCTGCTCGATCTATCTGCGCCGGGCCGGCGACTGGCTGGAGCTGTTCGCCACCGAAGGCCTCAACCCGATCGCGGTGCACAAGACCCGCCTGCGCATCGGCGAAGGCCTGGTCGGGACCATCGCCCAGACCGCGACGCCGCTCAGCCTGACCGACGCCCCGACCCATCCCAAATTCGCCTATCGGCCGGAAACGGGCGAGGAGATCTATCATTCCCTGATGGGCGTGCCGATCATTCGCAACGGCCGGGTCTGCGGCGTGCTGGTGGTGCAGAACCGGACCCTGCGCGACTATGACGAAGACGAGATGGAGGCGATGCAGACCGTCGCCATGGTCCTCGCGGAACTGGTCGGCCAGGGCGACCTGGTCGATACCAACGACCTGCGGGATGCGGCGGCGCGGCGCCAGGAACCCTATGTCTTCGACGGCCTGGGCCTGGCCGAAGGCCTGGCCATGGGAACCGCCGTGCTGCACGAGCCGCGGGTCGCGGTCAGCCAGCTCATTGCCGAGGACGCGGCGGCCGAGCAGGGCCGCCTGCACCAGGCCATGGGCAGCCTGCGCCGGCGGATCGACGCCATGCTGGACGAACAGGACGTGGTCGCCGGCGAACACCGGGACATCCTGGAAGCCTATCGCATGTTCGCCCACGACCGGGGCTGGATCGACCGCATCGAGGAGGGCATCAAGACCGGCCTGACCGCCGAGGCGGCGGTCGAGCGGGTGCAGATGGAAACCCGCGCCCGCATGGCCTCGGTGACCGACCCCTATCTGCGCGAGCGGCTGGCCGATCTGGAAGACCTGGCCAACCGCCTGCTGCGCCACCTGATCGGCAAGACCGAAACGGCGGCGGGCGACGAATTGCCGGACGAGACGGTGCTGATCGCCCGCACCATGGGGCCGGCCGAGCTGTTCGATTACGACCGGGTCAAGCTCAAGGCCGTGGTGCTGGAGGAGGGCTCGCCCACCTCCCATGTGGCGATCGTCGCCCGGGCTTTGGGAATTCCCCTGGTCGGGGCCTGCGAGCGGGTGGTCGAGCAGGTCGAACCCGGCGACCTGGTGGTCGCCGACGGCGACACCGGCCAGGTGATCATCCGGCCGACCCAGGAGGTCGCGGCGGCCTTTGCCGAGTCGGTGGCGATCCGCGCCCAGCGCGTGGCCGAATATGCGGCGCTGCGCGACCTGCCGGCAATCAGCCTGGACGGGGTCGAGGTCAAGCTGCACATGAATGCCGGGCTGACCGTCGATCTGCCCCATCTCGACGCCACCGGTGCTGCCGGGATCGGGCTGTTCCGCACCGAGCTGCAATTCATGGTCGCGTCGACCATGCCCAAGCTGACCACCCAGATCGAACTTTATTCGGCGGTGCTCGACGCCGCGCGGGACCGCCCGGTGATCTTCCGCACCCTCGATGTCGGCGGCGACAAGGTGCTGCCCTATCTGGGCGAAGTGCGCGAGGAGAACCCGGCCCTGGGCTGGCGGGCGATCCGCCTGGTGCTCGACCGGCCGGCGCTGCTGCGGTACCAGTTGCGGGCGCTGCTGATCGCCGGCGCCGGGCGCAGCCTGTCGATCATGTTCCCCATGGTTGCCGATGTCGCCGAGTTCCGCCAGGCCCGGCAGATCCTGGAGGTCGAGCGGCGGCGCCTGGAACGGCTGGGCCGATCCATGCCGAAGGAGATCCGCGTCGGCACCATGCTGGAAGTGCCGGCGCTCGCCTATCAATTGGGGGCGCTGCTGCCCCTGGTCGATTTCATCTCGATCGGCTCCAACGACCTGATGCAGTTCTTCTTCGCCGCCGACCGAAGCAACCCCAAGGTTGCCAATCGCTACGACATATTGGCGCCGGCGGCGCTGAAGCTCCTGGCCGACATCACCGCCGCCGGCGACGCCGCCGGGGTTCCGGTCTCGGTCTGCGGCGAGATGGCGGGGCGGCCCCTTGAGGCCATGACCATGATCGGCCTGGGGGTACGCTCGCTGTCGATGCAGCCGGCCTCGATCGGGCCGCTGAAGGCCATGCTGGCCAGCCTGGATGTGGGCGAATTGCGCAAATACGTGCATACCTTGCTGGAGTTTCCAGACCGCACGTTACGCGGGAAGCTGGAAAGCTTCGCCCGCGATCATGGCGTCGCGATATGAGGGAATGGTTGTTTAGCGCGTTGCGCCACAAGGCGTTTATTCCTATGTTCCGGGTATGCTTGGGCAGCGCCGGGGGGCGCTGATTCGCGCGGGGTGTTGCTCAGGACTTCCATGGCTTGCAGCCTGGGCATTCCGACACGACCGGATCCGACTTGACCGGAAAGAGTTGGCTTATGGTTTCGGCGAAAAGAAAACCCGGCGACGGAACCGGGCAGGAGCATGACGCGATGACGGACGGGCCGGCTAAGCCGCGCGAGTATGTCGGTGTCGGAACCCAGTTGCGCGACCGCCGTATGGCCCTGGGCCTGACGGTCGAACAGGTCTCTGGTGCGCTCAAACTCAAGCCGCGGCATCTCCTGGCGCTGGAACGGGGCGACGTCGATTCGGCCGCCCACGGCACCACCTATGCGCTGGGCTATCTGCGCTCCTACGCCGGCTATCTCGGTCTCGACGGCGAGGCGACGGTCAACGCCTTCAAGGCGGAACTCGACCGCGAGCCCGAATTGCGGCCGATGATCTTCCCGGTCGACACCGTTCAGGAAGCCAAGTTCCCGACCGGCCGCCTGCTGTCGCTGTCGGCCATTCTGGTGGTCCTGGCCTATGGCGGTTATTACTATATCTCCCGCTCGTCCGGCCCGGTCGCCGATGCCGTGCCGCCGGTGCCCGCCGAAATCGCCGATACGCAGCAGGACCAGGTGATGCTGTCGCCCATGACCGAAGGCGACGGCACCAGCCCGGGCTCGGCCTATGCCGCCCAGCCGCCCGGCCTCGAGGTCAGCCCGCTGGCACCGCCGCCCCGGTCGGCGGGTGCCGAGGCCTATACCGTGGCGCCCGGCGCCGGCGCGGCGCCGGCGGCCGTGCCGCCCCAACTGGCGTCCGCCGCCCCGGCCGAGGCGGCGCCCGCCGCCCGGGTGGTGCTCCACGCCAAGAGCGATGCCTGGGTCCAGATTCAGGCGGCCGGAAACGAGTTGCTGTTCACCAAGATCCTGCGGTCGGGCGAAAGCTACCAGGTGCCGCCGCGCGAGGGCATGACCCTGGTGACGGGCAATGCCGGGGCCCTGGAAGTGCTGGTCGACGGCCGCTCCTTGGGTGTGCTTGGGGCGGACGGCGCGGTCAAACGCAATATTTCGCTCGACCCCGAAAAGCTGCTGGACGGCACCGCGATCCCGCCGGGGTGACCGAAGGTTTGACATTTCGGCATCGCGTTTTTCGGAGCGACCCGGTTTCGTCATCCCGGCCGCAGCCAAGCGGAGCGCCGGGATCTCCTTGGCCGGGGTTTCCGGTGTTTCCGCGTCGCAGGATTCCGGCGCTTCGGCCGGGGGAACGAGTTTCCAAAAGCACGGCAAGCCCTTTCGCCGAACCTGGGCCCGGCTTGATTAATCCGCCCGAGGGGCGCATTTATCTGCCATCAGCCCGACCGAGACAGCCATGAGCGTGCGCCCCTATCGCGAGATACATCGCCGGAAGAGCCGTCGGATCATGGTCGGTTCGGTTGCGGTCGGCGGCGATGCGCCGATCACCGTGCAGTCCATGACCAATACGGTCACGGCCGATGCGGCCGCCACCATCGCCCAGGTCCGGGCGATCGAGGAGGCCGGCGCCGACCTGGTCCGGGTGTCCTGTCCGGACGAGGATTCGACCAGGGCCCTGAAGGCAATCGTGGCGGCGGCCCGCCAGCCGATCATCGCCGATATCCATTTCCACTATAAGCGGGCGATCGAAGCCGCCGCGGCCGGCGCCGCCTGCCTGCGCATCAATCCCGGCAATATCGGTTCGGCTGCCCGGGTGCGCGACGTGGTCAAGGCGGCCAAGGATCATGGCTGCACCATGCGTATCGGGGTCAATGCCGGCAGCCTGGAACGGGACCTCCTGGAGCGCTACGGCGAGCCGTGCCCGGAGGCGATGGTCGAGAGCGCCCTCAACCATGCCCGGATCCTGGAAGACAACGACTTCTTCGACTTCAAGATCAGCGTCAAGGCGTCGGACGTCTTCCTTGCGGTGGCTGCCTATCAGGGCCTGGCCGATGCCTGCGACTATCCGCTTCACCTGGGCGTGACCGAGGCCGGCGGCATGGTCACCGGTACCGTCAAATCGTCGATCGGCATCGGCTCGCTGCTGTGGGCCGGCATCGGCGACACCATCCGGGTGTCGCTGTCGGCCGATCCGGTGGAAGAGGTCAAGGTCGGCTACGAGATCCTGAAGGGCCTGGGTCTGCGCCATCGCGGGGTCTCGATCATTTCCTGCCCGTCCTGCGCCCGCCAGCAGTTCCAGGTGATCAGGACGGTGGAGGTGCTGGAACAGCGCCTGGCCCATATCGCCACGCCGATCACCCTGTCGATCATCGGCTGCGTGGTGAACGGCCCGGGCGAGGCGCGGGAGACCATGATCGGGGTCACCGGCGGCGGCCAGGGCAGCCATATGGTCTATGTCAACGGCCTGACCGACCACAAGATCAGCGACGACCGCCTGGTCGACCATGTGGTCGAACTGGTCGAACAGCGCGCGGCGGAAATCGCGGCCAGGGACCAGGCGGCCACGGCCGCCGAATAGCTTCAGCGAAGGGATCTGAGAGTGGCGCCAGCAGTACAGCCGGTGCGTGGCACCCATGACTTGATCGGCGACGACGCGCGCCGGCACGCCCATATCACCGCCTGCTTCCGCGGCGTGGCGGAACGCTACGGCTGTCAGCCGATCGCCACGCCCATTTTCGAGTTCACCGAGGTCTTCCACCGCACCCTGGGCGAGACCTCGGACGTGGTCGCCAAGGAGACCTACAGCTTTACCGACCGCGGCGGCGATTCCCTGACCCTGCGGCCGGAGATGACGGCCGGCGTGGCCCGGGCCTTCCTGTCCAACGGCCTGGCCAAGGACCTGCCCCTGAAATTCTATGGCTGGGGCCCGATGTTCCGCCACGAACGGCCGCAGAAGGGCCGGCTGCGCCAGTTCCACCAGGTCGATATCGAGTATCTCGGGCTGCCCGAGCCCCAGGCCGATATCGAGGTGGTGGCGCTCGGTCACGACTTCCTGGGCGCCCTGGGCCTGGCGACCCGGGTCGAATTGCGTCTCAACACCCTGGGCGATGGCGCCAGCCGCGCCGCCTACCGGGCTGCCCTGGTCGATTATTTCACCGGCCATCGCGACCGCCTGAGTGCCGACAGCCTGGCCCGGCTCGAGCGCAATCCATTGCGTATTCTGGATTCCAAGGACCCCGGAGACCGCGAAATCGTGGTCGGCGCACCGCGCCTGTCGGCGCATCTCAACCCCGCGTCACAAGCCTTTTTCGCCGCTGTCCGGGCGGGCCTCGATGCCCTCGGCATCCCCTATGTGGTGGACGAGCGGCTGGTTCGCGGCCTGGACTATTACAGCCACACGGCCTGGGAATTCGTCACCGCCGACCTGGGGGCCCAGGGCACGGTGCTGGGGGGTGGGCGCTACGATGGACTGATCGAGATGATGGGTGGTCCGGCCACGGCCGGGATCGGCTGGGCGGCGGGTATCGAGCGCCTGGCCATGATGATCGATCTGCCGCCCGACCGGCGCCATGTCGTCGCCGTCATTCCGGTCGGCGACGCTGCCCTGCTGCCGGCCATGGCTCTCAGCCACCGGCTGCGCCAGGCCGGCTTTACCGTCGAGCAGGGCGCGCGCGGTTCGGTCGGCAAGCGGCTGGAGCGGGCGGTGAAGCAGGGCGCGGCGGTCGCCTTGATCCTGGGCGAAGACGAACTTGCCCGCGGTGTCGTCAAGCGCCGGGACCTTGCCAGCCGGGATGAGGTCGACGTGCCCCTGGCCGATCTCGAACAGGCCCTGGCGCCATGGCGATGAGCGTGGCCAAGGCCGAGGTCGCCCTGTGATCTCGGACGACCAACTGGCCCGCATCCTGCTGAAACACGAGGCACTGTCCGCCGACCTGTCGCGGCCGGGGGTGACGGCGGCCCAGGTGACCAGGCTGTCGAAGGAACTGGCGGAACTCGATCCCGTGGTTGCGACCATCCGGGCGCTCAACGCCGCGCGGGACGAGCGGGCCGATCTCGCGGCGCTCGCAACCGACGGGGCGGGCGATCCCGAGATGCGGGCCCTGGCGGGTGAAGAACTGGACGCCCTCGCGCACCGGCTGCCCGCTCTCGAACGGGCGGTGGCCCTTGCCCTGCTGCCCCGGGACGAAGCCGATCAGCGCTCGGCCATGCTCGAGATCCGCGCCGGCACGGGCGGCGAGGAGGCCGCCCTGTTCGCCCGCGACCTGTTCGGCATGTACAGCACCTATGCCGCCTCGCGCGGCTGGCGGATCGACCTGATGAGCGCTTAGGAAGGCGATCATGGGGGGTACAAAGAGGTCATTGCCGAGGTCACCGGGGCCGGCGTCTATGCGCGGCTGAAGTTCGAATCCGGCGTCCATCGGGT
>JAJFJE010000158.1 GCA_021774355.1 Alphaproteobacteria bacterium | reverse complement strand
TCTCGTCATGGGCCAGCCCGGCCTCGACCATCAGCAGGTAATTGCCCGCCGGGACGACAAAGCCGGGGGTCAATTCGCTTGAACTGGCCATCACGCTGCGCTTGCCGTCGGCGCCGCGAACCGCATCGAACAGGGTCCAGTTGAGCCCGTCGCGAGGCTTGGGCGCATCGGCGGCATAGATCGCGGTCGGCGCCACCGTCCCGACATTGAGCACCAGCGCCGCCGTGGCGGCCTGGCCGGCGGCGATTTCGATCGTCTGCTCGACCTGCGCCTTGCCGAGGCGGGCGACCACCCGATACCGGCCGATCGGCAGGGTGAACTGGGTGCGCGCCTGGTCCGACGCGACCCGCGGCCGCTCGTCGCCTTCGGGAAAGACCTGCCAGCGGACCCCGCTGGTGGCCGGCGGCGCGTCCGCTGCGGGGCGGGCCGTCACGTCGAGTGTGCCGACCCCGACCACCAGGGTCGCCTCGACCACCGTGCCCGCCGCCAGATCGACCACCTGCTCGGCGCTGCCGCCGCCCAGATTGGCGACGACGCGGTAGCGGCCGGCGGCCAGGCGGAACAGGCCGATCGGGTCATAGCCGTGGGCGACCCGTTGCGGCGCCCCTTCGGGATAGACCGAATAGGTAACGTCCTTGGTTGCTGGCGGGGCCTCGGCAGCGGCCTTGGCCTGCAGCTTCAGCAGGCCCGAACCGAGCACCATCGCAAGGCTGGCCGTGTCGCCGACCTTGACGGTGAACGGCTGTTCCGCGCTCACCCCGCCATAGGTCACATGCATGACATAGGGTCCCGGCGGAATGATGAACTGCGGCGCCGCGGCATAACCATAGGCGACCCGCGGCTGGGTGGCGTTGGCGACCCGCCAGGTGAGGCCCATGGTGATGGGCGGTCCGCCGGGGATTTCGGTCGCCTGGGCGGCAACCGTCCCGGCCTCGATGGCGAGCGTCATCGCCTGGGACGCAGCGGTCACTTCGACCGGCTGGCGGGTCACGGTATCGCCCAGCGTGGCGACCAGCACATAGCGCCCGGGGGCGATCGCCGCAGGCTGCCAGACCTCGTCATAGGACTTGGCCACCAGGGGACCCAGGCTGTCGGGACTGCGCGGGGCCGGCCGGGTATCCTCCCGGTAGAGCTGCCAGAACAGGCCGCTGGCCACGGCCGGGCCGGCCTTGCCCAGGGTCGCCCGGAAGGTCAGGGGGGCCTCGGGCACCGGCGGCGGCGACGCGGTGGGCGGGGGCGTGGTCGGCCCGGCCTGCGGACCGGCCTCGACCGGCAGGATCGCGGCAGGGCCGGCCGTCACCGCCGCAAGGGCGGTCAGGGCCCCGGTCAGGCTGGCGGTGCTGTCGACCAGGGTAAGGGTGCCGCCGGTCCGCGCGGCCAGGCAGGTCAATTCGGCCTTGGTCTTGTCGTTCTTGATGTCGAGGCCGATCACGTGCACGGTCAGGTCCTTGCCGTCCCGCTCGAGCTGTTCGGCGACCTTGCAGGGATCGAGGTCGCAGCTTTCCTCGCCGTCCGACAGCAGGATGACGGTCGCCCGTTCCCGGGTGTAGTCCAGCGCCTCGGCCGCGTGCCGGACCGCCGCGGTCATCGGGGTCTTGCCCTTGGGCTTGATCCTGGCCAGGGTGTTGCGAATCCGTTTCGGATTGACCGGGCCGATTTTCACCACGTCCTGGATATCGGCGCAGGCCCCGGCGGTGCGGTGCCCGTAGACCGTGATGCCCAGTTCGGTCCCCTTGTCCCAATGGCCCAGCAGGTCGTTGATCGCCTGGCGGGCAACCAGGAATTTGGGCGTGCCGTCGATCCGGCCCCACATGCTCGCCGACGCGTCGAGCACCAGGACCGCCCGGTTGGCGGCCATGGCGGGGGCGGCCGCGACCACCGCCAGCACAAGCATTGCCGCCAGCCCGAAACGCTGCAGGACCCGAACGGCACCAGACATCACAATCTCCTCGACCAGCCGGCGCAGGGTGCCACGGCGCCGGGCGGCACAAAAGCCTCTGTTGCGCGCTGCACCCACCGGGGACGGCGCTCAGCTGCGGAAATGCTCGGCCATGGTCCACAGGCCGATGGCGACGAAGCCGGCCCCGGCGACCAGCTTGAGGGGCACCAGTTGCAGCCAGCGCTCTGCCGCCGTGCCCAGCGCCACCGCCAGGGCGGTCGAAGCAACCAGGGCAGCCGCGGCCGCCAGGAAAATCAGCAGCGGTGCGGCCCGCTTGTCGGCCGCGAAAAGCACCGTCGCCAGTTGGGTCTTGTCGCCCAGCTCGGCGAGCAGCACGGTTATGAAAATCGGCAGCAAATCGCGCATTTCTGGTCGTCCCGGGGCCGGCACACAAAACCCAATGGCACGGCTGCCGCTCCGGCCCGGATCGCGGCACACCATGCCAAAGGTCTCGTCTGTTCCACCGGCACCACGGCACCGCCCGATTCGGCGGCACCGAGTCTGTTGACACCGGTCCCGGTGCGACAGCGGCGCTGCAGCCCGGGCGACTACTCCCCAATGACGGTCCAGGGCTTAGCCGACCGGACGGCCTTTGGTCAAGCGGCCACGCAGGGGCTTTTGGCAACGTCGCGCCCCGGCTATTGTCTGCGGACAGGCTGGGGCAAAGCCTGCGGAGGGAGGCATGGCAGAAAAACCGGCTGGCACCGAACAACAGGCCCGGGCCGACCGGCTGGCTGCCGCGCTGCGCGACAATCTGCGGCGGCGCAAAACCCAGGATCGCGCCCGGCGCGACCAGGCCGACAGCCCCGCGGCCGCTACCGACGACACCAAACCGTGAAGGACCCGACCATGGCGCTCTGCACCCATTTCCTCTGCCAGTGCCTGTCGCGTCGGCATCTGCTGCGTGCCGGCGCAGTCACGGCGGGATCGGTTACCCTCGCCGCCTGCGCCAAGGGCTTCGGCCCGGTCGGCCAGGTGTTTGAGCCGAACGACAGCCAATTGTCGGAGATGGGCGTCACCGCCTGGCGGTCGCAGTTGAAGAAAGAGCCCCGGTCGAGCAATACCAAGCGCAAGGCCCAGGTCGACCTGATCGCCCGGCGCATCATCAGCGCCTCGGGCCTGGGCGGCCAATATAATTGGGAGGTGGCCCTGTTCGCCTCGGACCAGGTCAACGCCTACGCCCTGCCGGGCGGCAAGATCGGCGTCTATGAGGGCCTGTTCAAGGTGGCCAAGAACGATGCCCAGCTGGCCGCCGTGCTCGGTCACGAAATCACCCATGTCAAGCTGCGCCACGCCGCCAAGCGGATCGGCCAGGCCCGGGCCGGACAGTTGGGCGTTGCCCTGGCGACCGTCGGCATGCAGGCAGGCGGGGTCCAGGGCGCCAGCGAATTGGGCAGCCTGCTGGGCGCCGGGGTGCAGGTCGGCGCGGTGCTGCCGTTCACCCGCAACCAGGAGAGCGAGGCGGATACCGGCGGGCTTCAGATCATGGCGAGCGCCGCCTACGACCCCAACGAGGCGGTCGCCCTGTGGCGCAACATGGCGGCCTCGGGCAAGAACAGCCCGCCGGAGATCCTCTCGACCCATCCGGCCGATGCCACCCGCATCCAGGCCCTGGCCGCCCAGGTGCCCGGGGTCATGCCGATCTATCAGCGGGCCCGGGGGCGCGCCTGAACCGCGTTCAGGCCAGGGGGTCGCAGCCGCATTCGGCCTGAATGGCCTGGCGGATGACGGCGAGCGCCGCCGCCGCCTGGCCGCCGCCGGCAAGCGGCCGGCCGTCCAGCCGGCCGACCGGCATGACCAGGCGCAGGCTGTTGGTGGCGAAGACGGCATCTGCCCTTGCCAGATCGGCCGGCAGCAGGCTGCGTTCGGTGGCGTCCAGCAGGCCGCGCATGACGCCCGGCAGGACCCCATCGGCCAGGGGCGGGGTGACCAGCAGGCCGTCGATCACCACGAAGAGATTGGCCATGGCGGTGCAGGCCACCCGGCCGGCCGTGTTGAGCAGCAGGGCGTCATCGGCGCCGGCCTTGCGGGCCTCGCCCAGGGCCAGGATCTGCTCGAGCGCCGCCAGGGATTTGACCTGTGCCAGGGGCGAGCGGTCGTTGCGGCGGAGGGTGACGGTGGCAAGGCTGATCGCGGCACCGACCGGTTGTCGCGACCATGGTGCAGCGGTGACCAGCAGGGTCGGCTGCGGCTGGTCCGGGGGCAGCAGGCCGCGCGGGCCCGGCCCCCGGGTGACGGTCGCCCGCAACGCGCCATGGCCGCCGCCCAGGGTCGCGGCCAGGGCGGCGATTCCCGCCGCCAGCCGGTCCCGGTCGAAGCTCAGGCCGAGCAGCGCCGCCCCCCGGTCCAGCCGGGCGAGATGGTCGGCCAGCCGGAAGGGCCGGCCGCCGAACACCGCGATGGTCTCGAACAGGCCATCGGCCAGCAGCAGGCCGCGATCGGCGACATCGACGGTGCCGCCTGCGCGCAACCGGCCGTTCAGCCAGATCATCGGACCAGCCCGACGAAATTGCCCAGCACTGCCTGACCCTCGGGGGTGAGCACGGATTCCGGATGGAACTGCACCCCGAAGGTCGGATGGCTGTGGTGTTCCAGGCCCATGATCTCGCCCTCCTCGGACCAGGCGGTGGGGCGCAGCGGCCCCGCCTCGGGCAGGGCGACGGCCAGCGAATGATAGCGCCCCACCACCAGGGGGTTGGCCAGTCCGGCAAACAGCCGGCTGCCATCGTGGCGGACCGGGCTGGCCTGGCCGTGCAGCGGCCTCCGGGCGCGCAGGACCTGTCCGCCAAAAGCCTGGCCGATACATTGATGGCCAAGACAGACCCCCAGAATCGGCACCCGGCCGGACAGGCGACGGACCAGGTCCAGGCTGATCCCCGCCTGTTCCGGGCGGCTGGGGCCGGGGGACAGGATCACGGCGGCGGGGCGCAGGGCCGCCGCGTCGTCGACCGAGAGCCGGTCGTTGCGCACCACCTGGACAGCG
>JAJFJE010000157.1 GCA_021774355.1 Alphaproteobacteria bacterium | reverse complement strand
CAGGTGGCCGTTTTCGCCCGGGGCGATCTCGCCCCGGGCGACCGGATCCGCGGCCCGGCCCTGCTGGTCGAGGCTCATTCGACGGTGGTCGTCGAGCCCGGCTGGACCGCCCGCATGGGGACCACCGGCGTGCTCTTTCTCGAACGACACACATCGCATTACAGGGCGGCCGCGGCCGGGACCGAGGTCGATCCGGTGCGCCTTGAACTGTTCAACAACCTGTTCATGGCGATTGCCGAGCAGATGGGGCTGACCCTCGAGAAGACTGCCCATTCGGTGAACATCAAGGAGCGCCTCGATTTTTCCTGCGCGCTGTTCGACGGCGCCGGCGGCCTGGTCGCCAATGCCCCCCATATGCCGGTCCACCTGGGCTCGATGGGCGAATCCGTGCGCACCGTGATCGCCGGCCACGGCGCGGCCATGGCGCCAGGCGATGTCTTCGTGCTCAACGCCCCCTATAATGGCGGCACCCACCTGCCCGACGTCACGGTGATCGCTCCGGTCTATGATCACGGCGGCCGCGATGTAATCTTTTATGTTGCTGCGCGCGGCCATCACGCCGACATTGGCGGCCTGACCCCCGGCTCGATGCCACCCCGCTCGCGCCGGGTCGAGGAAGAGGGCGTGCTCCTCGACAATCTGCTGCTGGTCAAGGCCGGGCAGTTCCAGGAACAGGCGATCCTCGAACACCTGACCGCGGGGCCCTGGCCGGCCCGCAACCCGGCCCAGAACCTGGCCGACCTCAAGGCCCAGATCGCCGCCTGCGAAAAGGGCGCCCAGGAGTTGCGCGCCCTGGTCGAAGCCCACGGTCTCGCCGTGGTCCATGCCTATATGGGCCATGTCCAGGCCAACGCCGCCGAGGCGGTGCGCCGGGCAATCGACCGCCTGTCGGACGGCCGCTTCACCCTGGCCCAGGACGATGGCAGCCGGATCGTCGTGGCGGTCACGGTGAACCGGGCACGCCGCCGCGCGACCATCGACTTCACGGGCACCAGCGCCATGAGCCCGGGCAATTTCAATGCCCCCCTGGCGGTGACCAAGGCCGCCGTCCTCTATGTCTTCCGCTGCCTGGTGGACGACGACATTCCGCTTAACCAGGGCTGTCTCGATCCCCTGGACATCATCGTCCCCGACGGCTCCCTGCTGTCGCCCCGCTACCCGGCCGCCGTGGTCGCCGGCAATGTCGAGACCAGCCAGGCCGTCACCGACGCCCTGTTCGCCGCCATGGGAGTCATGGCGGCCGCCCAGGGAACCATGAACAACCTGACCTTCGGCGACGGCCGGCGGCAATATTACGAGACCATCTGCGGCGGCACCGGTGCCGGCCCGACCTTCGACGGCTGCGACGCGGTCCAGAGCCACATGACCAATTCCCGCCTGACCGACCCGGAGGTCCTCGAACATCGCTTTCCGGTCCTGGTCGAACGTTTCGCCATCCGCCGCGGTTCGGGCGGCCATGGCCGCCACCGGGGCGGCGACGGGGTGATCCGCATCCTGCGTTTCCGCGAGGCCCTGACCGCCGCGATCCTGTCGACCCGGCGGCTGGTCGCACCGTTCGGGCTGGCCGGTGGCGGCCCCGGCAGCCCGGGGCGCAACCGCCTGCGCCGGGCCGACGGCTGCTGGGAAGATCTCGCCGGATCGGACGAGGTCGCGGTCGCGCCGGGCGACGCCATCATCATCGAAACCCCCGGCGGCGGCGGCTGGGGCATTGCGGACAAAGGACCCCCATGATGACCGGAACCGTTCTGATCACTGGCGCCGGGCGGGGCCTCGGCCGCAGCCTGGCGGAACGCTATGCCGCCGCGGGCTGGACGGTCCATGCCGTGCTGCGCGACCCCGCCGCCCGGGCGGGCCTGGACAGCCGGATCCGGCCCCACCTGATGGACGTGACCGACCGGGCCCTGCGCACCCGCCTCGCCGGCGATCTTGCCGACACCGCCCTCGATCTCCTGATCAACAATGCCGGGGTCTACGGACCGCGCGAGCAACGTTTGGGCGACATCGACGAGGCCGCCTGGGACGAGGCCTTCCGGGTCAATTGCATGGCGCCCTATTTCATGGCCGAAGCGCTGTTGCCGGCCCTGGCCCGGGCCCGGGGCAAGGTCGTGACCGTGACCTCGATCATGGGCTCGATCGGCCAGGCCCGAGGCGGCGGCTACATCTACCGTTCGACCAAGGCCGCCGCCAACATGGCGATGAAACTGTTTGCCGGCGATGTCGCAGGCCAGGGTATTACGGCGGTCACAATTCACCCGGGATGGGTGCGCACCGCCATGGGCGGTCCGTCGGCCGCCCTGTCAATCGAAGAATCGACCGCCGCATTGCACCGCACCATCTCCAAATTGACCGTAAGGGACAACGCCAAGTTCTTGAATATGGACGGTGAAGTACTGCCTTGGTAGGTCCTTGCGGCGACCGCATTGCAGCATCGATTGTGCTTCACCTGGCGGCATTTTTTCGGGATCATGATGGCACCTCACCGTTGGACCGGAGGTTCACCACAATGACAGCGAACCACGTGCTGACCGGTGTCGTCTTCACCTTTCTGATGGCGCTGGTTGTCGGACTCGTTTAGCCCGGATCGTCACGGACCGGTAACTTCCCCAGTCACACAGGCGCGAATGGTGAAACGGGGCGGCCCATCGGCCGCCCCAATTTTTTGTAATTCATGGAAGCACATTGCCGCGTGCTGCCGGGCCGCGCAGCGGGCGGTTGACAGGCGCCGATTCAGCGCTAATATGATTAATTGTCATATCTGATCGACAATGATGGTTTGAGGAAGGGCTGAACAATGGGCCTCCCCTACCGGCCGGTGGAAGCGTGGCGCGCCCTGCGCGCCCTGTTGCGCGACAAGGAAGACACCATCCAGGTGTTCCGGGTGATCGACGCGCTGGGCGGCCCGGCGATCACCAGGC